>NZ_JASATQ010000015.1:0-88296 GCF_038440415.1 Sphingomonas sp. OTU376
GCCCCCCCCCCCCCCCCCCCCCCCCCCCCCCCCCCCCCCACCGGCATCACTTACCCGGTGCCTGCAAGCAAGGCGCGCCAGCCACCGCTGCGCATCCGCGTTCCGAAGGCAAGCATGCGTCTGACCTGCGAACGCAGATAGTCGGACGATCCCGCCCAGTCCGCGCGCACCCGGTCTGCCCCAAACAGGGTCTCCGCCACATCGCGCTGGCTGGCACCGGCCTCTCGGGCGTCGAGGGCCCGCCGACCGACGGCGACCAAACGCTGCAATGTCAGCAGCGGAGCGTCGATCTTGCGCAGTCCGTCGAAGACAAAGCGAAAGCAAACCGGGGCATGCGTAACCGTCCCACCCCGCACATCCAGTCGAAGACGATGCAGACCATCGCTCAGCAGCACATGCTCGACGGGGTCGTCGCCCCGTAGCACGGCGGAGAAGCAGCCCACTCTCGCAAGGTCGAACCCCTCGGGATCGTCGCCGACAATGTCGCACGCCAGCACGGACGGATCGGTCGCGGAATCGAAGAAGAGTCGCGCATCCCATGCCGGCGTCGCAGCTGTCAAGCATATCGGATAATGTCGGTTGGGCGGACGCCGGCATGACCTATCCCTGAATCTGCTCGCTGGATGCAGCGAATAGAACAAACATGGAACATTACTTTTGGTCAAGCGTGTCAGCCACGCGTCGTGCCTTCCCTCAAGCATTTAAAGTTTGAGCGACATTCTCAGCCTGTTCGAAGTTGCGGCTAGGGGCGCTTGCGAACGACCGGTTGTGAATCTTGCGGCTTAAGCAGAGAGATGAACGAAGGTCGGCTTTCCCTGCGCGATTGCTCAATAGGGGACAGGCGGGAAGCGGCCCAAGAGCCGACTAGCTGCTGCTGGCGGAAGCCGCCGGGCAAAAATGCGCCCCAATCTCAGCCGTTCGGCCGGCTTCGGCGTAATCCCGAAACCTGCCGTTCATTCAGCCCGGCGCAGCGATGACCTGACGGCCGAAACTGGGACAAATCCGCCATTCGCGATCATAAGGCGAAGCGGTAGGTTTCGGTTGAAGCGGAAGTTCGTGTTTTTGGGGTAATCGGCTCGGAAATGAGCAACTCTGGAGGTTAGCCGACTAGTCGTCTCAGAGAGGCGGCCGCGGTGAGCTGCCATTCGTTAAGGTAGCCGCTGACGATAAAAACGCGGCAACTAATCGCCCGCATCTAGAGCCGAATACGGCGGAATCGCCGTTCGACATCGGACGGCGACGCCATGTCGTTTTCCAGCACTCCGCCCCCCAACCGAGGCTTTGCGATTTAAAAACCGAGCGCTCCATGAAAAAATCGGGCCGCGCATTGGCAACGGGGGCAGGCTTGCATCATCTTCGGGCAGGATTCCAACTTGAAGAACTTCGGGCTGAGTGACGCCGTCACCACCACCAGCCAGGGGTGCACAAAGAACAACGCCGTCTCTATCGCGATCGCACGCTAGGCGCGGAGCAGGAAGCCGCTTGGAACGCCGCATGGGCCGAGCGGATGACGGGTTGGCGCCGAAAGCGGATCTACGACGGCTTGCACAGGGTGTTCAGGGCGTTCTGGGAGCGGACGGGCCTCAAGAGGTCGAGTGCTTATACCGAGAGCGACATCGACGACTGGTGCCGAACCATCGAGACGATCTCGGAGCTTCGCAACCTGCTTGTCCATGGCGAGAACCTCGTCTCCCAGCGTCTCGGTGATCTGGTGGCGGACCAGCCCTGGCTCGGCATGCAGCACACCGCCGGTCAGATCCTCGAAGTCTCGCTTCTGGACATCATGATCGTCGAGAGGTTCTTCACTGATCTGATCATGCAGATCAACGATAGCCTGATGGAGCTGGCCGCGGGTGGCAAGCCGATCATGAAGATGGGCCTGGACGAAGCGGCCAAGGGTAAGGAGGCCTGAGATGGGCAGGCGTTCACCGCGCGATCACCGCTGGGCCAAGGAGCCCAGAAGGCTGATTGCGCAATTCGACCCCTATGACATCTGGAGCAAGCTGAACTGGGAGGCAGCGCAGTATGCTGCCCTTCGAGCGGCTGAGCCGCGCGCCGATCTCGGGATAGGCCAGACCGTCCACCCGGAGCATCAGGAATATCTCGCGCGTGATGTCCTCCATCGTCGCCACAGCAGCCTCCAACCGCGCCAAGCGGACACGGCCCTTGCGGTTCAGACGCATCGCCCTGCCCTCCTCCTGCTAAAAACACCGCGACCCGGGCCGGAATGGCGGGGTGGGCGGCAGGAGCAGGACCGCCGGTCCCGCCGGGCGAGGCGGGCCGCACCCGCAGGGCCGCAACGCAGTGGAGGAGCCGGGCAACGCCCGGCTTGCGGCGCGCCGCGGCGGGACCACAGGGATGCGACGCCCACCTCGCCAGTCCGCGGACGCGGACAGAAAACGCCATAGCGCTCGCGCGATGTCCGCTACGCGCGACCGCAGGGCACAGCGACATCGCGCCATCGTTCAGCCCTGCGAGAGGGGCGCATGACGGAAGCAAGTTGGGCTAAGCGGCGTGGCCAGGGGAGCTTTCGTCCGCATCCGGATCGCGCCCGTGATGACGGTCGAGCGACCGCATTACCGGCGTGACCGTAAGCCCGTGCAGCAGGATCGAGACCAGGACCACGAGGCTCAACAATGCCCAGAGCCGGCTCTGATCTCCCCCTTCCACATGGTTCAGACCGTAAGCGAGATAGTAGAAGGAGCCGACGCCGCGGATCCCGAAAAAGGCCAGGGTCATCTTCTCGCTGCGTCCGGCCTTGAAGCCTAGAAGGCCTATCGCGCCGGCCACCGGCCGCACCACGAGCAAGATGATACCGGCGGCAAGTATCTCCGGCCAGCCGAGGGGTGCCAGGAGGCCGCTCACCAGGGCGCCACCGAACAGCAGCAGACCCGCCATCATTGCAATCCGCTCGATCTGCTCAGTGAAGTCGTGCATTTCGCGCTGGAATTCATGGCTGCGATGCGCATGCCGAATGGCCATGGCGGCAACAAAGACGCCGAGGAAACCATAGCTCTGCGCCATCTCGCAGAGCCCGTAGGTGATCAGCGTCGCCGCGATCGCGATCACGCCGTCGCCGGTCTGCGCCAGCTTGCTCTCGGCCGGAATGTGGAACGTGATCCATCCGAACAATTGGCCGACCAGCCAGCCGATGCCGGCCCCGGCCCCGATTTCCCAGATCACGCTATGAAGGACCCATTTCGTGGCCCAGGCTTCGCCGGTCATGCTCGCTGCCGCCAGCGCTATCGCGAGATTCACGAACGGAAAGGCCAGTCCATCGTTCAGGCCCGCCTCGGAGGTGAGCCCGAAACGCACCTCGTCGTCCTCGCCCGACTTTGGTGGGCCGACTTGGACATCGGCCGCAAGGACCGGGTCGGTCGGCGCCATGACCCCACCGAGCAGGATGGCGAGCGGGAGCGGCAGGCCAAGCACCCAAACGCCGATCAAGGTAACCCCGCCTATCGTCAGAAGCATCGTGGGCCCCAGGAGGCGCCAGGTGACAGCCCAGCGTTTCCAGCCGAACACCCGATCGATCTTCAACCCGGCCCCCATCAGCGCGATGATGACGACGAGCTCGGTGAAGTGCTCGACGAAGACCGGATGCGCGCTGGGCAAGGGCACCACCGGTGTCGGCGCATAATGGCCCAGGGCAGCACCGATCGCGATGCAGACGATCGGAAGCGACAGTGGCAGCCTTTTCAAGGCAAGCGGCAGCCACGCGACGAGCGCGATCAGCACGCCGATCCCGACCAGCGCCGAGATATAGGGCTCCGGAGGCCAGTAGAATATGTCCGACATCTGGTGCTAACCGATCAATCGCCGCGACGTTCATCACGCCGGAGCACCTCCCGAATTCGCTGCACCGGCGCGCCGCACGGCATATCCAAATCGGCGACCGTGCAAACCTCGTCAGCTGACGGAGGTCAGGTCGGTTGACCCAGGCTGGAGGCGCCGGTGCGGCGCGCCGGCCCGCGTTCGCGGCAATGCGTGGCGTAAGGAGGCCGGCGCGATGGCCGGCCTCCCCATCGATCACATCACGGTCGGCTCGCGGCGATAGGCAGCGCGATGGCTGTCGATCTCGCCGGTGCTATACGGCACCGCGTCCGGATCGAAGCCGGTCCAGCCGGACTGCCTATAGTCCGATCCGCGGGCGCCGGCGCTGACACCGCGATTGCCGTCGAGCACCGCCTCGGTCTCGCCGACGAGGTTGTCCTCGACGCGCGCGCTGACGAGCGTTCCGCCGCGGCGGACGCCCTCGGCATAGACGCCGGCTTCCTCATCGGTGTGGCCCGCATTCTTCAGCGCGCCGACGATGCCACCGGTGGCCGCGCCGCCGGCGCCACCAATCGCCGCACCGACTGCGGTCGATGCCAGCCAGCCGGCAGCCACGATCGGGCCGAGGCCGGGAATCGCGAGAAGCCCAAGGCCGGCGAGCAGGCCGCCCACGCCGCCGATGGCGGCGCCGGCAGAGGCGCCGCGTGTGACGTCGCCATCTTCATTCATACCGTCATTGTCGCCTCGGTCGGCACTGTGCCTGCCGTGCGCGTCGTTGGCGACAATGCTGAGATCGTCATGGGGAACGCCGATGCGCTCGAGCTCGGTCACCGCGGTCTTGGCGTCCGAATAGTCGTCGAACAGGCGTGTGATGGTCCTGGTCATATTCAATACTCCTGAAATGCAATGAATCAGCGCGAAGTGACGTTGCCCTTGAAGTCGAGCATCACCGTCACCGGGCGGCGGTGCTTCATCGCGCGGCCTTGCCAGACACCGTCATTGTTCTTGCGAAGGCCGCTGATTTTCGTGAAGCCGGCCTTGGCGATGCGTCCCCGGGCCTGGCTCTGGGTGAACGAGCTATGCCCGCGCGCCGGACGGGCGACTGCATGGACGCGGCTGTCCTTCACGGCCGGGTTGTGTGGCGAGGACTGGCGGTCCTGGGCGATCGCGCCGGTGCTGGCGATGGTCGCCAGCGCGGCAAGAATATAGAGCTTCATGAATTTTCCTCTCGGTGACGCCGCGCGTCGTGCAGGCGCACGCCATCTGTCGATGCGAGATCGACAGGACGCATTCCCTCGTGCGGCGGATTGTGAAGCTATAACCCGTTGGAATCGAACGCGGGCGCATGCGCTCCGAAATAAATCGCCGCGCGCTCAGGCCTCCCCTAACGCCAGCCTAGCGCCGAAGCGGACGATCTGGCCCTGCCCAGTCCGGAAACCTTCGCCGGGGCTTCGCGCCGCGCGGAACGTTGCCCGTCCCGCATGCGCTTTGCAGAAAAGGAGTATGGCGATGAGCAATTTATTGGGCGCGCTGATCGGCGCCGCGATCGACCGTCAGGATGGCGACAGCGGGATCAAGGGTGCGATCGTCGGGACGGTCGCCGAAAGTGCGATTCGCTTCCTGGCACCGGTCCTCGCCACCTATGCGCTTGGCTGGGCCGTCCAGTACGGCATCGGCAAGGCATGGCAGGCGGTCGCCGGAGAGCCGCCTCTGGACGGGCGCTCCGGCGCGTCACCCCAGGCCGGACGCTGATGCGGAGCGCGGCGCTGGCGGCAATGATCCTGGCATCGCTGGCGCTCGGCGCATGCCAGGGACCCAACGAGCGCGCGGGCCGCGAAAAGGACCAGGCAGAGGCGCTGGCAAACGGGCAAAATGTCTCAGGCGATGGACCGAACCAGCGTCAGGGCCAAGCGCAGGACCAAGTGGAAGCGGCGGATCGCAGGACGCGGAACGCGGATGCTGCGGCGCTCGAGAGCCGGGGCGATCAGATCCGCGGGAATGCCGATAGCGAGGCGGACAAGCTCGACAAGCAGGCACGCGCCGTTCGCGACGGCAAAAAGTGAGCGAGGCCACAATTGTCTGTGGAGCGGCTCGCGCAAGATGTCGACGAAGCACGGATCACCCGCGCGGTCCGCTGATATCCGCCAGTTCCGAAGGCCGCAGCGCATAGTCGAGCTGCTCCATGCGGCATTGCCGGGGCGCCTTATCGGGCCGCCAGCGCACAAGGCCGGTTCCGTGGCGAAAGCGGTCGCCGGTGACCTGGTCGAAGCTCACCTCGACGACCAGCTCGGGCTTGAGCGGCAGCCACTCACTTTCCTTGCCGTCGTTCCACCGGCTCGGCCCGCCCGGTGCCTTGCCGGTGAAGCCAGGCGGCGCGATCAGCGCGTCCAGCCGCTCGGTCAGCGCGGCACGGTCCTGCTTCGCAAGCGCGGAGGTGAAGCCGACATGGTTGAGCAGCCCAGCCTTATCATAGAGCCCGAGCAGCAGCGAAACGACGGATTGGCTGTCCTTGGCACGGCGGAAGCCGCCGACGACGCAGTCCGCGGTGCGGTGCTGCTTGACCTTGAGCATCGCGCGCTCGCCGGGCCGATAGGGCTGGTCGAGCGGCTTGGCGATGACCCCGTCGAGAGCCCCGCCGCTGGCGGCGAGCCAAGCCTGCGCGCCCGCCAGGTCGGAGGCGTGGGGCGATAGCAGCAGCATCGCGCTGCCGTCACGCGCATGGAAGCGCTCAAGTGCCGCGCGGCGTTCGGCGAGCGGCCGGTCGGCCAGTCCGGTGCCGCCCAGCGCGAGACAGTCGAACAGCATTAATTGCGCCGGCGTCTCGTGCGACAAGCGCAGGATCCGGCTTTCGGCCGGATGCAGCCGGGCCTGCAGCGCATCGAAGGACAGGATGCCGCCCATTGGCAGGATCAGCTCGCCGTCCAAGACATAGTCATCGGACCGTGTCGCCAGCAGCGCCGCGACGATCTCGGGAAAATAGCGCGCCAGCGACTTGCCCGATTTGGAGCGCAGCTCGACATGGCCGCCCAGGCGCGAGGCGATCGCGCGAAAGCCGTCCCATTTGGGCTCGAACTGCCACGCACCCTGCACGGGCAACGCCTCGACGAGCTTCGCCTCCATCGGCACCGTGTCGGCGAGCGGATGCGGCTTGGCGGTCACGGGCGCCGCTTGCGCTTGGGCTTGTCGGAAAGCTCGACCCAGACCGGCGCATGATCGCTGGTCTTTTCCCAGCCGCGGACATGCATGTCGACCTGCGCGTCGACGAGTCGGTCAGCCAGCATCGGGCTGAGCAGCAGGTGATCGATCCTGAGGCCGGCATTGCGGCCATAGGCGTTCCGGAAATAGTCCCAGAAGGTATAGATGGTCTCGTCCGGGTGGATCGTCCGCAGCGCATCGGTCCAGCCCTGCCCGGTCAGCCGGAAAAAGGCTTCGCGCACCTCGGGCGCGAACAGCGCATCGTCGAGCCAGCGCTCCGGCTTATAGACATCGCGCTCGGTCGGCATGACGTTGAAGTCGCCGGCGAGCATTACCGGCAGCCCCAATTCCAGCAGCCCCGCGGCATGCTCGATGAGCTTGTCGAACCAGCGGAGTTTATAGTCGAACTTGGGGCCCGGCCGCGGATTGCCGTTCGGGAGATAGAGCCCGCCGATGAGCAGCCCGTTGACCGCCGCCTCGATATAGCGGCTCTGGCTGCCGTCGGGATCGCCCGGAAGGCCGCGGCGCGTCTCGTGGATCTCGCCGACCCGGCTGAGCATCGCGACGCCGTTCCAGCTCTTCTGGCCATGCCAGACCGCATCATAGCCCAGGTCGCGGATTGCCGTTTCGGGGAACTTCTCCTGCGGCGCCTTCAGCTCCTGCAGCACGACGATGTCGGGCTGGCGTTCCTCCAGCCAGCGCAGCAGCACCGGCAGGCGTCCGTTGACGCCATTCACATTGTAGGTCGCGATCTTCACGCGAGACAGACGTTTCGAAGCGGCCCCGCGTTCCGCTCGCCCTTGACCGCGCGCCGATGGACGCGATCGCCGGAACTCCCGACGCCGTCGGCGCGCTTTGAAACCAGGCCGCCTCGACGCGGCGTTTGATGGAGAGCGACAATGGCCGGAGGAAGCGAACTGGAGCCCGGGGACTCGCGAAACGTGACCGGGACGGCCCATACGCCGGACGGACGCTGGAGCGGCGATGCGCCGGCGCCGGGCCATGGCGGCGAACTCGAACCTGCGGATTCGCGCAACGTCACCGGCACCGCATCGACGCCGGACGGCCGCTGGACGAACGACGCGAATGTCGACGGTTCCGGCGCTCCCTCCGCGCCGAAGCCTGGTTCGCCCGTCGAGGACGATCAGGGCATTCCTCAGACCGGCGAGGAGGATCCGCTGGCCGAAGTCAGCGCCGGGCCCGACGATGAGCGCAGCGCAGCCGATTTCTCTCAGTCTGAAGCCGAGAAGGACGCTGCGAACCAGTCGGGCGGCGATGACGACAGCATCGAGCCCTCGCGCATCCCGGGTTCGGCCGAAGACATCAAGGTTGCCGGTGAGACCGGGCCCGGTCCCAGCGGCTGATCGCGCCCTGCCAACTGGTTGAAAATGGGTCGGTTCGCGCGTCGTGCGCAGGAACCCGGACTGCGTCCAACGGTTGGTTCTGGCGAGGAGAACGCAGATGTCGGACCGCAACCCAGCCCATACCGGACCAGCCGATCCCGAGCAGACCGCTCAGGAGAGCGAGCAGGCCGGTATCGCCGACGAGGGGGCCGCCTACACCAACGCGATCTCGCGCGAGGCCGACCAGGGCGGTGGCAAGACCGACGCGGCCACAGCCGCGAGCAACCCGGCGATCGGCGCAGGTACTGCTGGCGACCCGGGCATCGCCGATCGCAAGGCCACCACGATCGACCCGGAGGACGAGACAGCCGCGGAGCGCTGGGCCGACCGCTATTCGGTGACGCGCGCGCAGCTCGAGGAGGCGGTCAGCGCGGTCGGCAGCGACGCGCATGCCGTCCAGACCTATCTGCGCGGCCAGGGCGGCGGCGACTAGATCGCGGCCCGTTGCGCGCCCGGCTCTCCGCAACGCCGGGCGCGGCAATCGTTGGAACGCGGTGGAGGAGCAGGATATGGACATTGCAACGACGGGCGCGGTCGAACGGATCGCGCGGGTGCTGGCCGGACAGCGTCTCAGCGCCAATGCCGACGGCGACGATGCCCATGCGGCAGGCGCGGTCGACAGCCAGTGGCACGAATTCGAAGACGATGCGATCGCGGTGCTCAAGACGCTGCGCGAGCCCGATGCCGAGATGGAGCGCGCGGGCGACATTGCGGTCTGGCAGCGGATGATCGCGGCCGCGCTCGGCGAGCCCGTCGACGACCTGCGCGCGAGCCCGGTAGAAGCGCCCGAGCCCGGCACCGACCCGCTGCACGAAGGCCCCTGACCCTCCCGTCTTGCACGGCTCGCTTGACTCGTTCATCCCATTGGGAACAAACAAGGAACGAATCACCTCGTTCTTGAGTCTAGCCATCCCATGGGTCAGCCCGCCGTCATCGCCCAGCTGCGCTCGCGCATCGCCGCCATCGAAGGTGTCGGCCAGCGCCATGCGTCGGTGCTGTTCGGGATCGACGCGCTGGACGGCTGGCTGCCGGGGAGTGGCCTCGCCACCGGCGCGCTGCATGAAGTGGCCGGCAGCCCCGAGTTATGCGACGATGCCGCCGCGACGATCTTCCTGTCCGGCATCCTCGCGCGGATCGACGGCCCGGTATTCTGGTGCCTGCGCTGGCGCGACCTGTTCGCCCCTGCCCTCGACCTGGCCGGCCTGGCGCCCGACCGGGTGATCCATGTCGAGGCGGGCAGCGACGTCAACGTCCTGCTGGCAATGGAGGAGTGCCTGCGTCATGCCGGCGTGGTCGGCGAGGTCGCCAAACTCTCGACCACCGCCTCGAAGCGGCTCCAGCTCGCCGCCGAGGGCTCTGGTGTCCCGGCCTACGTGTTCCGCAGTGCAGCGCCGATCGAGGGCACGGGCGAAGGCACCGCCGCGATGACGCGCTGGCGCGTGCTCGCGGCGCCGAGCATTCCCTTGGGCATTCCCAGTCTCGGCCGGCCGCGCTGGGACGTGCAGCTCGAACGCGTGCGCGGGGGCGAACCCCGATCCTGGATCATGGAGGCCTGCGATGCGCAGGGTCGTCTCGCTCTACCTGCCCAGCTGGTCGACCGACCGGCTGCGGCGGAAGAGCGGCGCCGGGCAAGCTGAGGCCGGCCTCGCGCCCGATACGCCGCTCGCCACCGCCCTGCCCGATCATGGCCGCAAGGTCGTCGCCGCGATCGACGCGGCGGCGCGTGCCGCCGGCATCCGCCCGGGCATGACCGTCACCAAGGCCCGCAGCCTGGTGCCCGAATTGGCCGTCATCGATGCCGACCCGGCCGCCGATCTCGTAGCGCTCCACCGGCTGGCGCTCTGGGCGGGGCGCTATTCGCCGTTCGTGGCTCCCGACCCGCCCGACGGCGTGTGGATCGACATCGGCGGTTGCGAGGCATTGTTCGGCGGCGAGCGGCCGCTGCTCAAGGACTTGCATCGCCGCATCGCCCGCGCAGGGTTCGCGGTACAGATCGCCGCGGCCGACACGCCCGGCTGCGCGCACGCGGTCGCGCGCCACGTGCCCGCCGGCCGCCCGGTGTCGATCCTTTCCGGCGACCAGCGCAAGGCGATGGCGCTGCTGCCGATCGCAGCACTGCGCCTCGATCCGGGCACGATCGACGGCCTGCGCAAGCTCGGCTTCGAGCGCGTCGAGCAATTGCTCGGCACGCCGCGCGGTCCCCTCGCCCGCCGCTTCGGCCGCACGCTCCACCAGCGCCTTGACCAGGCGCTCGGCCATGCCGGCGAAGCGCTTGAGCCGGTTTACCCGCCCAGGGTGCCGCGCGCGCGCCGCAGCCTGCTCGAGCCGATCGTCACGCCCGAGGCCTTTGCCCAAGTGATCGGAGATCTCGCCGGCGATCTTGCCGACCAGCTCGTGGCGCTCGGCCGCGGCGCCCGCCGGCTCGACTGCTATTTCCACCGCGTCGACGGGCGCACGCAGGCGGTTCGCGTCGGCACCGCCGCGCCCAGCCGCGATCCTGCGCATTTCGCCAAGCTGCTTGTCGCCCGGATCGATCAGGTCGAGCCCGGCCTCGGCATCGAGGCGATGACGCTGGTCGCCCCGCTCGTCGAGCCGCTCGCGGCGGCGCAGGCCGATCTGGCGGCGGGCGCCGAGCGCAAGGCCGATCTCGGCGCGCTGGTCGATGCGCTCGCCAACCGCTTCGGCCAGGCGAGTCTCTACCGCGCCCAGCCTCGGGCCGGAGGCATGCCCGAGCGCTCGGTAGGGCAAGCCGCCGCGATGGAGGCTGCGTCGAGCCGCCGCTGGGCGGACGACCTGCCGCGGCCCGGACGCCTGCTCGACCCGCCCCAGCCGATCCAGGTCACCGCGATGCTGCCCGACCACCCGCCGGCAATGTTCCTCTGGGGACGCAAGCGCTACCGCGTCGTCCAGGCCGACGGTCCCGAGCGGCTGCACGGCGAATCTTGGCGCGGCCAAGGCCATGAGGCGCGCCAGCCCTTTGCCGTGCGCGACTATTTCCAGGTCGAGGTCGAAGGGGGCGGCCGCTACTGGCTGTTCCGCCAGGGCGACGGCGAGCATGGTGCGACGGACCCCATGACCTGGTTCATCCACGGTGCCTTCGCTTGAGTGCGGGATGCCCGGCGCCTAGCCGTACAATGATCCAGGTTCTTGAAGCGAGCGGCACCCGCTTTCTATCTCGCGCGTTCAAGCATCGACCCATGGGAAGACGATGAACCGGGAATCGGATGTGGACTATTTCGCGCGCCGCGCGCGCGAGGAGCGGGAGAAGGCGGAAAACGCGCCCGACCCGCCGCGCTACCGCAAGCATCTCGACTTCGCGCACGCGTATGAGCGCCGCGTCCTCATCCTGCGCCGAGAAGAGCGTGCCGCCAGCGCCTCCGTGGATGCCGAAGCGCGGTAAGCTTCATGGCCCAGACCGGACAGCGCGGAGAACGCGGGCTCGCTTTGGCCGGCGCGGCGAATGCTTTCAGCCGGGTCGGCGCGTCCTCGCATCAGCCCGGCGGCGCGCAGTGCATTCTCGATGACTTGCCCGACGCCGCCGCCAGCAACCCGCTCGGGGTATCTAGCGGCGGTTGCGCACGCACCCGCGGCCGCCGCGGGCGCCGGCGCCGGGATGGGATGGGATGGGATGGGATCCAACCGCGCGTCGATCCACGAACGGCGCGCGAACCGGCGCGGCCAGTCCCCAGAAGCGTGCGATCCGCCGGGTCGAGGAAATCCCCGCCTCCAGCATATGCGGGGCGCTCGCGCCGCAGCTTTCGTCGCCACGGGTCGATAGCGGCGTGCCATGGCCCATGCCGGCGATCCGATACTCCTCGAGCACCGGGCGCCCGCGCGCATCCCGCCACACGCGATGGGGATGGCCATCGGCCATCCCGGTTTCCACCGCATCGTCGGAAACGCCGTGGATTGCCTGCCACTGCACCAGGATGGCATCGGCATTGGCAGGTACGACGGTATGGTCGGCGCTGCCATGCCAGATCGATAAGATCGGCCAGGGTCCGCGGTGCGGCGAGGCGGAACGGACGGCCGCCGCGAGCGCAGCCTGCCCCGGCCCGCCATGGCCGCGCATCCGATCAAAGGCTTCGGGCACGCTGCCGGCCGAACCGAAGGCCAGCCCCGCGATGATCGCGCCACCGGCGAACAGCTCGGGATAGGTCGCCAGCATCACGGAGGTCATCGCGCCGCCGGCGGACGGGCCGTTGATGAAGATCCGGTCGGGATCGGCGCCGTGGCGATCGACCATCGCGCCAATCATCTGGCGGATCGACAGGGGTTCGCCGGCATCGCGCCGGCTGTCCCCTGGCTCGAACCAACTGAAGCACAGGTTCATATTGTTGGCGCGGCGCTGCTCGGGAAAGAGCAGAATGAAGCCCTGTTCCTCGGCGAGCTGCGACCAGCCGGAACCATCATCGTAGCCGGCGGCATTCTCAGTGCAGCCATGCAGCACAACCACCAGCGGCGCGTGCGCGCCCGCGGTATCGGGCACATAGAAATAGGCATCGAGCGCACCGGGGTTGGAGCCGAAGTCGCCAAGCGGCGTCAGCTTGGCGTATGGGCCAAACGGACTAGCCGGCCGATAGTTGCTGCGCTGCAACATAAATCAGCCGCCGGGACGATGCTTCTGAAAAAGACATTGTCCGTCGGTCTTGGGGGGAGCCGGTCAGGACGCGAGCAATTCCAGCAAGGCCTGGATCCGCTCGCTTCGATTCCATTCGTCGGTCGCCTCGGCAAGCACGAGCCTGCCATCCTTTTCGGTCAACCCTGCTCCAATCGCATCGGCGTCGAACTCGGTCCTAGGCGTGAGCGCAATCGCGGCGGGACCGGCGTCGATGCGCTCGATCCGCAGCGCCTGCGCGGCCAAGCGGATGCGGCCACGCGCCATCAGCGCCTCGGCTTCGTGCGGCAACGGCCCGAAGCGATCGAGCAATTCCTCCTCGAAAGCGTCCAACCCCGCATCATCTTCGATCCGCGCCAGCCGCACATAAAGACCGAGCCGCACATCGGGCTCGGGAATCCAGCTTTCGGGAAGAAAGCCGCCCATGCCGAGATGTAATTCGGGCGACCAGCGCTCGACCGTCTCGCCTTGGGCGCTGCGCAGCGCCGCGCTCAGCAGATACTGGTAGAGCTGGGTGCCGATCAGCTTGATGTGCCCGGCCTGGTTGTCGCCGAGCAGGTCACCCGCGCCGCGCATGTCGAGATCCTCGGCGCTGATATCGAAGCCCGCTCCGAGCCGGTCATGGTTAGCAAGCGTACGTAGCCGCTTCAAGGTGCGCTCGCCGATCGCGTCCTCGGCCTGGGTGAGCAGGATCACCTGTCCGCGCCGATTGCCGCGCCCGACCCGGCCGCGCAGCTGGTGGAGCTGGGCGAGACCGAAGCGGTCGGCGCGCCAGACGATCATCGTGTTGGCGCTCGGCACGTCGAGCCCTGCTTCGATGATGTTGGTGGCGAGCAGGATATCGCCCTTGCAGCCGGCGAAGTCGACCATCGCCGCGTCGATCTCGGCGGCCGGCATCTTGCCATGCGCCTCGACCAGCGCGAGGTCGGGCACAATGCGGCGCAGCTTCTCGGCGAGCTTGGCCATGTCCTCGATCCGCGGCACGACGACAAAGCTCTGCCCGCCCCTGCCCTTCTCGCGCAACAGCGCGGTGCGGATGCGCACGTCGTCATATTGGTCGAGGCTGGTGCGGATCGGCTGGCGCCGGGCCGGCGGCGTGGCGATTATCGACACTTGCTGGAGCCCGATCAGCGCCATCTGCAGCGTGCGCGGGATCGGCGTGGCGCTGAGCGACAGCAGATGCGTCTTGCCCGAGCCGCGCAGCCGCGCCTTGTCGGCTGCACCAAAGCGCTGTTCCTCATCGATCACGACGAGACCCAGATTGGCATAGCGCACGTCCTTGGCCATCACCGCGCCCGTGCCGATGACGATCTGGATCGAACCGTCCGCAAGCCCGGTCTTGACCGCCTTCTTCTCCGCAGCGCTCGACAGGCGCGACAGTCCGGCGACCTTGATTCCCGTCGCCTCGAACCGCTTGGCGAAGCCTTCGAGATGCTGGCGTACCAGCACGGTGGTCGGCGCGGCGACGATCACCTGATAGCCGGCGAGCGCGGCGAGCGCGGCGCCGCGCAGCGCCACCTCGGTCTTGCCATAGCCGACATCGCCGACGACCAGCCGGTCCATCGGCTTGCCGCTGGCAAGGTCCGCGCGCACCGCGGCGATCGCCCGCGCCTGGTCTGCGGTCTCGTTGAATGCGAAGCCGCCCGCGAAGCGCTCATAGGCGGACGCGTCAGGTTCGATCACCGGCGCCTCCAGCGTCGCGCGCGCCTCGGCGAGCGCAGCTAGCCCGCGCGCGCTCTCGTTGACGGCTTCGTCGATCGCCGCGCGGCGCTTGTTCCAGGACGAGCCGTCGAGCTTGTCGAAGGTCACGGCATCGGCGTCCGCGCCATAACGCCAGATCCGGTCGGCAGCGTCGATCGTGACGAGGCGGCGTGCACCGCCGGCATATTCGAGCGCGATCATCTCGCCCGGCTCGCCGCCGCCCTCAGGCACGGGCTCAAGCCCCGCGACCAGCGCCACGCCATGATCCTCATGGACGACGACATCGCCGAGGCGGATCTCAGTGCCAGCGGCCGCGAACGGGTCAATGACATGGACGGGCGCATCCTCGAGTTGCGCGCGGCTGCCAAGGATGTCGGCGGCCGCGACGACGACCAACCGGTCGTCGACGAACCCGCCATCGACGGGCATGTCGATGCTGCCTGCAGCGCCGGAAGCGAGTGCCTCGATATCGGCAAAACCGACAAGATCGACCAGGTCGAGCGCGAGGCGCCGCGCGATCTTCGTGCGCAGGAAGCGGATGTCGCGCTTGCTGCCGGCGAGCACCAGTGCGCGCCCTTCCTCCAGCAGCGGCCGGGCGAAGCGGACGAATGCCGCCATGGGCCCGCGCGCCTCGACGAAGCGCGGCATCGGCACGATGGCATCGTCGAAGGCGACGCCTTGCCAGTCCGCGAGCGCCGCGGCCCAGATTTTCTCCTCGATCGCATCGACCTTGCCGCCGGCGCGTCCCGCGGTGTCGGCTGCGAGCTGAAGGAACCGCGCACGCCGCTTGTCCGCCTTGTCCGATCGCGCGAGCAGGCCGGACTTCATATGGGCGAGGATCGGAACCGGCTCGACGAGCGCCGGCTCGGCGGCATGGCCGATCTCGAGCAGGTCGAGCTCGGCGACGGTGCGCTGGGTCAGGGGGTCGAAGGCGCGGATCGCGGCGATGGCGCCATCGGCGATCTCGATCCGCGCCGGGAGACCGGCATCTGCGGGGAAAATGTCGATCACATCGCCACGGATCGCGACTTCGCCAGGTTCGTCGATGCGGTCGTCGGCGAAATAGCCAAGCGCCTCGACCTGCGCCGCAAAGGCTTCCGCGTCGAGCATATCGCCCGGGCGGAGCGTAGGCGGCGCCCCGTCATAGGCCTCTGGCGCCGGATAGCGCCGCGCGGCCGCCTCGCCGCTCAGGATCAGCACCAAATGCGGGCGGTCCTTTTGCTGCTGCGCCTGCCGCAGCGCTCGAAGCGCCGCAACGCGCCTGCCGGTGTTGGACGGCGATGGCGGCGCGACGTCGCCCGGCAGGGCGTCGCTCGAGGGCAGAAAAATCACCTGCTCTTCGGGCACCAGCGAACGCAGGGCGACGGCAAGCGCGTCTGCCTGCTGCTCGTCATCGGCGAGATAGACGAGATCGTCCTGCTTCAGGGCAGCGGCGATCCGGAGCGCGCTGTGGGCGATCCTCATGCCGTCACCGGCTGCGGCACCGCGGCCGCCGGCCAATCGCCGCCGTCCAGCGCAGGCAGCGCCTCGAACGCGGTCGGCGAAAGAGTGAGTGCGAGCTTGTCGCAGCCGAAGTCGACCGCCTCGCGCGGCACGGCGCGCAAGGCCTCGCGAATCCCCGCGACACCACCGGTCGCGACCACGACATAGCTGACCGTGCCCGACCGGCATTCGACCAACGCTTCGACGGCCTTGCCGAGGGGCGCGCCCTCGGCGTCGACCACCGCCATGCCCGCGACCCCGGTGGCGGTGAACAGGCTCGGCACCGACGCCTTGCGGCTCTTTGCCTTGGCTGTCTCGGCGCCGTCCTCATAGGTTGCCTGGCGCCCGAGCCAGCGCCAGATCCCGACCAGGTTGACCAACGTCAGGAAGGCGTTCGAGGCGAGCAGGTTCGCCTGTCCGGAGGACAGGCCGATCGCGACCCAGCACACCGACCCGATCGTGAAGACCACGAAGCCCCAGCCGGTCAGCCGAGCTCCGAGGTTGGCGGCGGTCATCATCGCGGCGATCATGGTCGCGACCGGGGCGACCCATGCGGCAATCTCGTTCAGTGCCTTATCCTCTCAATACCGTCGCACGCTTCGCGCATGGAGGAGCGCAACGCGCCAACCCAATAATTGGGCACGCGCGCGCCGCACATCCGCCGCGCCACCATGGGGCTACGCGGCCTGGGCAAGCGCGTAGCGGCGGCAATGCTCGAGATAGCCCGCCTCGTGGCTGGCGGTGAGGTCGACGATGCTGTCCCACAACCAGGTCGGAGCATCGATGCTCGCGCTTTGGCGCCGCGCGATCGCACGACCCCAGCTGGCGCGGTCGCTCGCATCCATCTGCCGCGCATGCGCGAGGCCCACGACATAGGCGAGATAGCGCGCCGCGCGCGTTGCCTCGGACCGGGAGAATTGCGCGATCTCGAGCTTGAGGTCCTGCGGCATCAGCTCGCGCAGCACGACCGGCTTGCCGAGGACGTGCGTTGCCAGCATCCGTTCCCCGAGATTGGGCGCGAGCGCCGTGGCGCCTGCCACGACGCGCTCCGCATGGTCGCGCGGCATCGCGCGGCCATGGCCGGTCGGCGCGATGGCGGGAACCGCCTCCTTCAAGTCGATCAGCGCATATTCCGCGGGTTTCTTGCGCGTGCCGCCGATCGAGACGAGCGCGGCGAAGCGCAGATTGCCAAGCGAGCTGCAGCCCTTTTTCCAATAGGCGGCGTCGATCAGACGGACCCGGTCGCTTTCGTCGCGCGCGCTCAGCGACAGGATCAGCGCGGTTACGGCCGGATCTTCGAATAATTGGTCGAGCGCCGCTTTCTCGTCGGATGCGAGCGGCCAGAATTTCTTCCCGAGCGGCAGCTTCGGCTCGACATCGTCGAGCCGTTCATCCGCGAGGTGTCGCCAGCGTCGGCCAAGGGCACGCCGCCGCACCGCGCGCACGACGTTGGGCTCTGGCGTTTCCGCCTCTCCCTGCTCGGCCATCGCCAGTGCATAGCCCTCGACCATCTGCTCGATCATCTGCGCGGTGGTCACGCCGGGCAGGTCCGAGCCACGCGCAGCGGTCGCGAGCGAGAGGCCCAGGCGAATGAGGTCGTGGGCGGGATTCCCGATGACGGTCTGGTCGAGGTCGCGAATCTGCACGTCGACCCTGCCCTCGGCATCGGCGATCGGGCCCAAATTGCCGAGGTGGCAGTCGCCGCAGATCCAGATCGCCGGTCCGGCCGGCAGTCGCGCCGCCGAGCGCGAGTCCGCCAGCCACTCGTAGAATTTCGCGGTGTTGCCGCGGACATAGGCATGCGTCGAACGCGCCATCTTGAGCGCGCGGCTCCGTTCCAGGTCGCGGAGCCGGTCGTCGAAATTCTGCTTCATTGCTGCTCCGTTGCTCGATTGTAAGGAAACAACGCTCGGCGCAGCCGAATGCCCGCTAGGGGCACATAATTATCGTGTGCGGCCAGCGTCTCCCGATCCCCGATGCATCGCCGGTAGAGAAAGCGCGGCAGGGCCGGCGCGATTGGAATCGACACGCGGAACAAGAACATATAGGGAACGATGTTTTGCCGAAAGCGAAGCCCGATGTCCGCTTCCCGCTACGTCGAACTCCAGGTCACGACGCATTTCAGCTTCCTGCGCGGGGCTTCTTCACCCGAGGAGCTGTTCGCCGCCGCGGCGATGCTCGAGATGCCTGCGCTCGGGATTGCCGACCGCAACTCGGTCGCCGGAATCGTCCGTGCGTGGGATGCGCAGCGCGCCACGGGCGTGCGCTCGATCGCCGGCTGCCGGCTCGACCTGGCGGACGAGACCGGGCTGCTCGTCTATTCGACCGACCGCATGGCCTATGGCCGGCTGACCCGGCTGCTCTCGGTCGGCAAGCCCTCCTCGGAGGTGAGCAGCGAACCGGTCAACCGGAATCCACCCTCGACCGTGTCGACACTGATGCAGTCGCTGTCGACCGGAGCCGCCTCGCCTTGCGGCAACCGGATGATCTCCATTGCCTCATCATTCCCTTCTTGGCTCGACCCGTTGTTCACAATCTGTTCCCGATCTGCTATGTGCATTGCCATGAACGCGCAGCCGCCCTCTAAGATCATCGCCTGGCCGCGGGTTGAGCGTCGCGGGATGCTTCCGGCATGAGCCGCCGGGGCGGCAGCGCCGACCTGCCCCTCCATGGGGGACGCGTACCGGCCTGGCTCGGCGAGCGCATGACCAAGCTCGGCACGATCCTCGTCGAGGCAATCGTCCTCGAATATGGCCGCGACGAATTGCTGCGCCGCCTCGCCCATCCCTTCTGGTTCCAGTGTTTCGGCGCGGTGATGGGCATGGACTGGCACTCGTCCGGCATCACGACGAGCGTGCTCGGGTCGCTCAAGCGTGGCCTGGCGCCCCGCGCGCACGAACTCGGCATCCATGTCTGCGGCGGACGCGGCAAGCATAGCCGCGCGACGCCCGCCGAACTGCTCACCGTCGGCGCGCGCACCGGGCTCGACGGCACGGCTCTAGGCCATGCCAGCCGCCTCGTCGCCAAGGTCGACAGCGCCGCCGTCCAGGACGGCTTCCAACTGTATCTCCACGGCTTCATCGTCACCGACGAGGGCCGCTGGGTCATCGTCCAGCAGGGCATGAATGGCGATCACCGCCAAGCGCGACGCTATCATTGGCTGAGCGAGGGACTGGAGAGCTTCGTCGACGCGCCGCACGCCGCGATCGACGGGCGCGACCAGGGCGTCATCGTCAATCTCGCCGACCGGCGGGCCGAGGCATCGCGGCAAGGACAGCTCGAATTGCTCGGCTCGATCGGTCCCGACGGCATCGCCCGCGAGCTCGCGCGCTTCGTGGCGCCCGCCCCGCCCGATGCCCAGGCGTTGCTGCCGCATCTCGTGCTGCCCGATCACCACGACGTCCGCCCCGAGAATATCATCGGCCGCCGATTGCACGGCGCGCTTGCCGCAGCCGCCGAGCAAGGGCCAAAGGATTTCGCCGACCTGCTGCTCGTGCCGGGCGTCGGGGCCCGGACGGTGCGCGCGCTGGCGATGGTCGCGGAGGTGGTGCACGGCGCACCCTGCCGGTTCAGCGATCCGGCGCGCTTCTCGCTCGTGCACGGCGGCAAGGACCGGCATCCCTATCCCGTGCCGATCAAGGTCTACGACCATACGATCTCGGTGATGAAGGCAGCGGTCCGCCATGCCCGGCTCGGCCACAGCGAGGAACTCGACGCGATCCGGCGACTCGATGCCCAGGCGCGCCGGTTGGAATCCAGCGCGACCGGTCCGTCGGTAGAAGCATTGATCGCGGAGGAACGCCACAATTCGCACAGCTATGGCGGGCGCAGCGTGTTCGGCGAGGAGCCGCCGCCAAGCGGGGTTGCGATTCCGGCCGAGGGCGCTTGAAGTCGAGGCGATCCGATCATGAGGGATCGCCGAAATTCCTGCCGCTCCAATGTCTTGACCGATTGAAAATCCGATCCGGCCTCCCACATCAAGTTGATCGTTCAACAACGGAAAGGAGGTGGTCAGATGTCTCATTGTCACATGCCGCGCGCGGCAGGATCTTCGAGCATGACCTCCACCGCGGGGGTCCGGCTCGGCTGAGCTGTCCGCGTTCGGATGACAATGGAAGGGCCGTCTCGAAAGGGGCGGCCCTTCACATATGCAGCCTTGTCGTGCTGCAGGCGTTCCGGTCCCATGCTGGTCTTTCTCGACTTCGAAGCCTCGTCGCTCGGCAAGCATAGCTATCCGATAGAGGTCGCCTGGATATTCGCCGACGGGCGTTCCGAGACGCACCTGATCCGTCCGGCGCCCGCCTGGATCGATTGGGACGAAGAAGCCCAGGCAATTCATGGGATAACGCGCGAGACGCTCGCCCTGCATGGCACGCCGCATGATCTCATCGCCCAGCGGATGATCGATCAACTTACGGGGCACGATCTTCTGGCGAGCGCGCCTTCCTGGGACGGCAAATGGCTCAGCGCCCTGCTGCGCGCCGCCGGCTATCCGCGCCACAGCCTGAGGCTGCGCCGCACCGCCGAGGCCCTGCGCGAATGCGCTTGGTCGATTTTGGCGCCGAAGCTGGCCGACGAAGATGTCGTAGCGGCGATCGAAGCGATCCTGACGCGGCACGAAAATGGCGCATCGGGCGAAGCGCCTGCCCATCGCGCGCTGCCCGATGCGCAGGCCGACCGCGCCCGATGGCTGGCAGTCTGCGATGCTGCACGCGAGGTCGCCGCGGCGAAGGTTGGGGATCCTTGAAGACATGCCCCCGGCAGGCAAAAATCCCGTTACGCCCGATGGGCGTTATTTCGTGGTCCGCGGGCGGCTCTGGCGCATGTCAGACCCATCCCTTCCCGCGCACGAGCGGGAAAAACTGGTTCACGAATTGATGACGGCGCGGCGGGCGGTCGGAATGGCTCGCCGCGCTGCCGACGCGGATGCCCAGAACAGTGCGCGTGCTGCAGTCGATCGAGCAAAGCGCGCGCTCGGCGAACGCGGGCCAGTGTGGTGGAGCGATGGCTCCGAGGACTATAATTGCCGCATGGCGCGCAACACCCCCTATGCCGAGTGGTATGCTGGTATTCCTGAACTTTACAGGTCGGGCAGCACTTGATCCGCGCGTCCCCATCCAGACAGCGCCTTGGATGCAGCCCTTTTCACCAACTCCGCAGCATCGCCGATATGGAAATGCGACGGCTTCTCGATCGTCTCCATTTCCTTCCAGGTGATCGGCGCGGCCACCGGCGCCTCGGGACGCGCGCGTACCGCGTAAGGCATCACCGCGGTCGCGCCGCGCTGGTTACGCAGATAGTCGACGAAGATGCGGCCCTTACGCTGCACCTTGGGCAAGGCGGCAGTGAAATTCTCCGGATCGCTCTGCGCCACCGCCTGGGCAAGGCGATGGGCGAAGTCCTTCACCTCGGCCCACTCCGCCTTGGGCACGAGTGGCGCGATGACGTGGATGCCCTTGCCGCCGGTCGCCATCGGGAAGGTCTCGAGTCCGATTGACTTCAGGATGTCGCGGAAATGGAAGGCGGCCTTTCGCACTGCTTCGAAGTCCAGCCCCTCGTCAGGGTCGAGATCGAAGACCAGCCGGTCGGCCTTCTCGACATCCTCGATCCTGGCACCCCAGCCATGGAATTCGATCGTCCCCATCTGCACGCAGGTCAGCAGCCCGTCGGCCGTGTCGACGAACAGATAAGGCTCCTCATGCCCGTCCTTCTCGAGAATGCCGACATGCTTGACCGTGTCGCCGAAGCTGCCGGCATCGTGCTTTTGGAAAAAGCACTTCTTCGCACGGCCCTGCGGACAGCGCACCAGGCTGATCGGCCGGCTCCCACACCACGGAAGCATGATCGGCGCCACCGCGGCATAATAGTCGGCGAGCGCGCCCTTGGTGATGCTCGATTCCGGAAAGATGACGCGGTCGCGGTTGCTGATCTTGACGCTGGACGCTGCCGGCACAGCAGCCGATTCGACGTGCGCCTCGACCTCGAGCACGACCGCTTCGGGCTTCTTGTCCTCGCGCAGCCCCAGATAGCTGGGATGCCGCAGCGTGCCCTCGTTGGTCATCTCGGTATAGGCGATCTCGGCGACCAATTTGGGCTTCAACCAATGTGCGCCGCGTACCTCGGCGCGCGGCGCCTTCACCGTCGGCTCCTTCTGCTCGATCGGCGCCATGATCTCCATCAGACGCAGCAGCTCGGCGGTATTGAACCCCGTTCCGACCTTGCCGGCATAGCGCAGCGCGCCATCCTCATGGATACCCAGGATCAGCGAGCGGAAGGTCCGCGACTTGTCCGAAGGCGTCCAGCCGATGATCACAAATTCCTGGCGCTTGATGCACTTGGTCTTGACCCAGGTGCCGCTGCGCGAGCCGACATATTTTGCGGTGGCGAGCTTGGAGATGACGCCTTCGAGATTGGCGCTGCAAAAATTCGCGAGCAGCTTCTCGCCGTTGCCGCGAATATGTTCGGAGTAGCGCAGGTGCGGGTTATCCTCCGGCAGGATGGCACGCAGCTTTTCCTTGCGCTCGAGCAGCGGCAGTCCGGTAAGATCCTCGCCGTTCAGCTCGAGCAGATCGAAGGCAAAATAGTCGATCGTACCGGGCGCGCCCTTGAGCGCGCCCTGCAACGCCTGGAAGCTCGACTTGCCGTTCGCGTCCAGCACGACAGACTCGCCGTCGATCAAAGCGGAATCGACCTTGAGCCCGGCAACCTCTTTTAGAATGGCCGAGAAACGGTCCGACCAGTCCAGACCGGAGCGCGTATAGGCGCGCGCCTCGCCCCCGCCGACCGCGATCAAAGCCCGGTACCCATCATACTTCATTTCGTGCAGCCAGCGGTCGCCCGAAGGAACGGCATCGACAAGCTGGGCAAGCTGTACCGGCCTAAACGGCGGCGGCACCTTTACCCGATCCGATTTTGGGCGCGCGCGACGTGCGGTAGAAGCGGACCTTTTCATCGTCCCTAGACTCAATTCAAGGCGGGTTCGTTCCGTGTCACGCCAAGCATTGGGAAACTCTTGAGAATCCGGAAGGTTGGAAGATCAGACAAGAGGAGCTTGAGCATGGCAGACGACAAGACGTTACGTGGACCGCAAGACAGCTCGCGCGTCGCGATGGGCGAGGAGTATGAAGTTTCCTACTGGACGGAAAAGTTCGGCGTCAGCCGGGAGCGCTTGCAGGAAGCGGTCGATGCCGTCGGCAATAGCGCCGACGCAGTCCGGGCCTATCTTGCGCGGTAGCGCCGGGCCAATCGGTTGAAGCGATAAGGTGCCAGCCTACCAGGGCAGCTCCTCGATAAAGAGGATCATCTCCTGAAAGGCGGGCGCCTCGAACCCGATTCCTGCTTCGCCTTCCACCAGAGGATGCTGTGCTGCCGCCTCGACGATGGCCTCGGGGTCGGACTGGCGGAGCGGGTCATGGGCCGCCGTCCATTTCGCCAGCGCCGTGACGCGCGCGTGGAGCGCCGCACCTGCGAGCGCGTCATCGGCAAACCCAGCATCGCGCGCATAGGCTTGCAGCACCGCTGCCTGAGACTGCGGATCCTGGCGATGCGCCGCCGGCAGCAGTGCCAGCACTTCGAGCGCCGCCGCGATCTGCCCGCCGATAAGGGGCACCGCGTTCAGGCGCTCGGTGGCGCTGCCGAGAGACGTTGCGGCTGCAACCGGCGATGTTTGCGAGAACATGGGTAAGCCCTTTCAGAAGGCCAGCATGCGCTGGCGATCGGCGAGCCCTTTCGGGCCCACTTCCTCGATATGAAAACTATGTTTCGGCAGCGCGCGCAGCAGCTCGGACTCGGGCTGAGCGAGGTCGAGCCAGGCAATATTCTGCCGCCGCAGCAACACCGCGCCCTGCCGCTCCTGATAGAAAAAGATATCCGGTCCGGCCTCGATCGTGATGATCGCGTAGCTGACGTCGCGCTCACCCGAGGAAGGCCGCCAGATGCCGGCGAGATAGAAGAAGTTGCCGTCGTCGAGCGTGACCCGGAACTTGCGGTCGCCATTGGTTACCTGGAACTCGCTCGCTGGCACGAGACAGCGCTGATGCGGAAAGCTGCGTCCCTCGGAACGGATGAAGCGGAACGGCTTGCCCTCCGGCTCCCACGGCTCGAGACCCCAGCTCGCTTCGATCGCCTGAGGCTTGCCCGTGCGCGGATTGCGCCGGATGATGATCTTGCGGCTGCCAAAGGGTGCATCCGACTCGAAGGGCCTTGCTTGCATGGTGAGAACATAATGCGAACATGCTCGAGGTGCAAATCGGGAGCTCGCCATGTGCAATGACTATCGCCTCGAGGTCGATATCGCCTCGATCATGGAGGATTTCGACGAGCTCGAGATCGCGATCGACACGCCCGAGGGCACGCCGAATGTCGCAGCCCGCGAAGACATCAAGATCACCGATATCGCGCCGATCGTCGCCGGTGTGGCGGGGGCCCGCGCGCGTGGAGCTCTCCTCAATCGCAGATGGAGCTGGCCGGGGCCGACGGGAAAGCCCGTCTACAATTATCGCGCGGAAAGCCGGGAATTCCAGTCCAACCGATGCCTGATCCTGACGGACGGCTTCTACGAATTCACCAAGGCGGAAGACCCCAAACAGAAGCGGCAGAACAAATGGCTGTTCACGCTCGAGGAGCATGACTGGTTCGCTATTGCCGGCATCTGGCGCAAGCATCCGGAGGTCGGCGAAGCCTTTACGATGCTGACTCTCGACGCCGGCTCAGACGTCGCGCCCTATCACCATCGCCAGATAATTCCTCTGGCTCGCGACCAATGGTCGGCTTGGCTGGATCCCGCGATACCGGCAGCCGATATACTCCGCATCCTCCCACCCGGCAGCCTGAAGGTCCGCCAAGTCCATGGCGCTCCGCCCGGGGTCGATTCCTCCCTGCTCCTCTAGCTGGCACCACGCAGAGTCAGTTGACGATAGGGTGGCTCGCCTGCTCTTTTTGAACGGCACCCTGCCGGATATAGGCGCCAAGTGCCTTGTGACGATCGCGATCGAACCGACGCGCCTAGGTCGTCGGCAACGTCCCATTGCGGCGCGGCGCCATGCAAAATTCCCTCCTGCGCGCGACCGGATCATTCTCCCGCCAGCGTCGTTGAAAAGCGCGTCTGTCGATGGAGAGGACCATGCCGCAGGGTGACAAGAGCGCCTATACCGACAAGCAGAAGCGTAAGGCCGAGCATATCGAGGAGGGTTACGAGGATCGAGGCACGCCCAAGAAGGAAGCTGAGCGCCGCGCCTGGGCGACCGTGAACAAGGAGTCAGGCGGCGGCAAGAAGTCCGGCTCGGGACGCGGTAAAAAACAGAATCACGATAGCGCCCGCAAAGGCGGCCAAAAAGGCGGCTCCAGCCAAAGCGCGGAGAAACGCTCCGCCGCCGCGAAGAAGGGTTGGGAGACCCGGCGTCGGCGCGGTAGCGCGTGAGTGGGGCCGAAACGTCCAGCTGGCCAGCGCGCCTCTGGCTGGTCCGCCATGGCCAGAGCGCCGGCAATGTCGCGCGCGACGCAGCTCATGCCGCGGGCCTCGAGCGCATTCCGATCGACATGCGTGACGTTGACGTACCGCTGTCGCAGTTGGGCGAACAGCAGGCCGACGCCCTTGGCCGCTGGTTTGCCGACGGTCAGGGCAACGGTCAGCCGGACGTCATCCTTTCCAGCCCCTATGTCCGCTCGCGCGAGACCGCCCGCCGCTTCCGCGACGCCGGCGGGGCCGCGCCGGACGAACCCGTTTGCGTCGACGAGCGGCTGCGCGAGAAAGAGTTCGGAATTCTCGACGGGCTCACCACCGCCGGCGTCGCGGCGCAGCTACCGCAACAGGCGGAATTTCGCCGTCTGCTCGGCAAATTCTATCACCGTCCGCCCGGTGGCGAGAGCTGGTGCGACGTGATCCTGCGCCTACGCAGCCTGCTCGACACCGTGTCGCTTCACTACGGCGGACGACATGTGATGATCGTCGGCCACCAAGTGGTGGTGCTCTGCCTGCGCTACATCATCGAGAATCTGAGCGAGGAAGAGATACTCTCGATCGACAGGAAGGGCGATGTCGCAAATTGCTCCGTCACGGAATATCGCTTCAACGCTTCGAAGGGGAAAGATGGCGGCCTTGAGCTGGTGCGCTACAATGAAATTGCCTCGATCGAACAGGATCCGGTTGCCGAGGTGACGAGCGAGCCGGACCGGGCCGTGGCGGCGCGCGGATGATCGCGTTACGTGCCGAATGGCTAACCGTCCATCCGCTTCCACGGGTCGACGCGGAGACCGACAAGAATGCGCGCGGCCGCGTGCTGGTGGCGGGCGGCTCGCTCACCGTTCCCGGCGCCCTCGCGCTGACCGGCGAAGCGGCTCTTCGTGCCGGGGCCGGCAAGGTCCAATTGGCCACGGTCGAGCAGGCCGCTCTTCCGCTGGGGATCGCAATGCCCGAGGCTGCGGTGTTCGGTCTGCCGGTAAACGGGACCGGAGAGATCGCCGCGAGCGCAGTCGCCAGACTGCTCGACCTTCTGGAAGCGTGCGACACCTTGGTGTTGGGCCCGGGCATGGGACCCGACTCAGCTGCATCCTCGATCGTGCGCCGGCTGCTGGCCAAACCCCTTGGAGAGCGCAGCATCCTGCTCGACGCAGCAGCGATCGGCGGCGCGAGCGGCTGCGCGGATGCCGTGCGCGGTCATGGTGGCCGTGTCGTACTGACGCCGCATCCCGGCGAGATGATGCAGTTGATGGGATGCGACGAGGACGAGGTGAGAGACAGGCCGGAGGCCCTTGCTCGATCGGCGGCGGAGCGGTTCGGCGCGACTGTCGTCCTCAAGCGCTCCGAGACATGGATCGCCGCGCCCGGCGAGGATGTGCTTTGCTATGAGGGCGGCGGGCCCGGTCTCGCGACCGGCGGCTCCGGCGATGTGCTCGCCGGCATCATGGGCGGTCTTCTTTCGCGCGGGGCGGCGCCCCGCATTGCCGCCGCCTGGGCAGTTTGGCTGCACGGCGAGGCCGGGCGCAACCGTGCGACGGTCTCGGGCAAGATCGGCTTCCTTGCCCGAGAGCTGCCTGGCGAAATTCCGAGATTGATGGCCGCAGGCTAGGCGGCCACCCCTACCCGTTCCGCCTGGAAGACGGTCTTGGGGATATGCGTGATGCGGCAGGCCAGATCCGCCTCGCCCGAAGCTACGACATAATGGTCGCCCGCATCGACGATCCCGGTCGTGAATACCACGTCGCGGACATACATCTTGTCTTCTAGCGGCTTGGTGAGATCGGGGGCTGCTTCGAGCAGCGCGCTGTGCTTGGTCCGGATGACCTTCGCGGGATCGTCCCGGTCTAGGATCGACCAATAGGTCCGGTAGATGCCGACGATCTCCTTGGGTTCGACGCCATGCCACAGGGTCAGCCAACCCTCATCGGTCAGAATCGGGGGCGTGCCGCCGCCCATCCGTGCGGTCGCGACCGTCGCCGCGTGCGGACGGATGCCGGGCTCGCGGTGTGGCTTCCAATGCAGCGCATCCGGCGAGGTCGCCAGATTGATCGACGGACCGCCGCGCCATTCGCTCCCTGGAGGATAGGTGAAATACAAATCTCCGAGCGGCCGGGTCTGTGCCCAGTACTTGCCGTCAACCAGGCCTTCGAAGATCAGCATGTCCTTGTTCTGGTGATCGAGGACGATGTCTTCGAAACGGAAGTCCAGACCGTTGTCCGAGCTGTAGAGTGTGGTCGAATGCCGCTCCGGGCTTACCGAGCAGGTCGTCATCAGCCAGCGGTCGCCGACTTTCGAGACCCGGGCATCCTCGATGCCGTAGCACTGGAAGCTGCCCTGCGGCGCAATTGCCTTGTCGTAATGGATCTCAACGATCTCGAGGCCGTCGGGGGTGAGTTCGACCGGCAGGATCCAGGACAGTGAGGTCAGCGCCATGACCTTCCACCGCCCGCCGCGAAGAAGGAATTTGCGGGGATCTGCGGTGTCAACGAGTTCGAGCGACCAGGCATCGAGGACATACTTGCCCTCCTCCCAGCGGATCGCGTGGATATAGCCATCGAAGACCGGCCGGCGAAGCGCTTCCGCCACCCGCACGAAGATAGCAAGGTTGCCGTTGGGAAGCCTGGTAAGCGCGGGGTTGAAGGCGCCGAGCACATAGGTCTCAGCCTCGAATTGCCCCGCCAGCGGCGAGCGGGTCAGGTCGATGTCGTCCGGGCCAAGGATCAGGCGATCAATCGGAAAGCCGCTCATTCTTCACCTCGTGCACGCGGCGCGATAACAACCTGCTGCACGTTCGCGCGGCGCGCCTGAGTGAGGACAAAGTGCACCGCGACAGCGATATCTTCCGCGCGGAGCATCGTCTCGTTGCGATTCTGCTCTGCCTGCTCTTCTGCAGTAAAACTTTGATACTGGAAATCAGCGCCGGTCTTTGCAGGCTCGACATTGCAGACCTTGATGCCTTTCGGCGCGAGCTCCTTGCGTAGTGCCTCGGCAAAACCGGCAACGCCAGCCTTCATGCCGGCATAAACGCTGGATCCCGCCCCCAAGATATGGGCGGAAACCGATCCGATGAACACGATGTCGCCCTTGTCCTTCATCACTTCCGCCGCCGCATGGGCAGTCGTGAGATAGGCGGTGAAGTCGGTCGCGATCGCGTAGCGCAGCTCGTCAGCGCTCATCTTGGTCACGCCTTGGGCTGGGATGGCTGCGTTGACGATCGCGATATCGAAATCCCCGAAGTAGCCCTTGGCTGCCTGAACGAAGCGGTCGACGCTTTCCGGTTCGGCTAGGTCGATCGCGATACCGTCGCCCTTCCCGACTTCGCGGATGCGCTCGAGCCCGTCCTTGAGATGTTGCGGGTCCCGACCGCAGACGAACACGTCGACGCCCTCCGAGGCAAGCAGAGTGGCGATGGCTCGCCCGATCCCGGTGGTGCCGCCGGTGATGATCGCTTTGCGCCCATCAAGGCTTGGCATTGCAGTATGCGCGTCGGACAGGTTTCGGGCGGGGGGGGCGGCTAAGTCTGACATGGACATCTCCTCGCCGCTCGAACCCCATGTGGCAGGGGGAGTTCCGAACAAAGCGCGCGCAAGAGGATAAATGCAGGAGAACCCCGCGAAGCTTCGTGTCCGTTACCGATCCGAGCCGGTGGTGGCGTTCGGATTTTCAGGCCCTTCATAGCCCTTGTCGCTCTGGCCGCCATCGAAATGGCCTCCGTCGCCGTCCGTATGCGGATTGGGGTAGGCGCCGCCCTTGCTCTCACCATTCGATGCGGGATCTTCGACACCGTCTGGCGCGCGCTTGCTTGCGCCGCCATCCGATTGCATCGGCTGCTTGTCGGCCATGTTCCGTCTCCTAGTGGTTGCCCACACCAACCTCCGGCCGAAGGCGTCGTTCCGACCGTAAGTTGATACCGAGGGAATCTTCATAACCTGGGTCAAGGAACGGAGGTGGTGCCGGAACCGGAGATCGGGACGGCCGGTTTGCGTGCCTGTTCTACCCAGATCAGCGGAGAAGGCATGGCGACAACCGCGCTCAAATCGAAGACATCGAGTGCCACTCCGTTCGTCCTGGCGCTACGCCGGGCGCTTGCGGAAGGCGCGACCAAGAAAATTGCGGATTGCGCGGTCGGCGCGCTGGACGTTGAAATGGTCCGCAGCCGCGATTCCGTCTGGGCGCTGATCCGACGTCAGGAGCAAGGCGGTCTCGCGTTACGTGCCGCCTATCTCCCAGATGAGTTCGAGGTGACCAAGCTGAAACCGGAAGCGGGCGAGTCCGTGCGGCTTCGGGTGACGAGCATACTCGGGGAACATCTCATTGTTGTCCGCGTCGGCGAAGACGCACTCGAGCACCTGCGCCTTACGGTGACGCTCACCCCTTCAGAATCCCTGCTTGTACCGTTCCTGCCGCGCGACCTGTATCCGCTCGACGCTAATGACGATCCCCTAGGTTCGTCCGGCACGGTCGAAGCGGGGCAACGCGGACTCAATTCGGGCTTGCTCTATTTCCGCCTCGATGAGCCTGCGTTCGGCAACGTCCTATACTTCCAGAACCTCACCGCGATGAATCCGTTCTATCGCGCAACCAAGACGAGCCCCGACGGCGCTGTGGGCGGCGTTTGGCCCGAACTCGGCTATCTGCCGCCGACGCCAACACAGAGCGGCACCCCGCCAACCGAGCCGCTGCCTGCCGGAGCCGAAGTCACTCTCTCCGACGCGATCCTGGTCTTCCGGCACCAAACCGATTCCGGGGAACGTGAATCAGCCCGGCAATTCCTTCAGATGCTCGGCGTCGCCTACAGGATGATCGACCACCCGCGTACCGACTTTCGCGACTGGATCGACCGTGCCGAACGTACGCTATGCGATCTGGACGAAGCGCCCGAGGCGACCATCCGGCACTATGGGCACCGCTACATTCATCCCTACACCGCGGCCGAATATCCCGACAGCATGGTTCAGATGTCGATCGTTGCGGCGATCCACGACTGGAGCAAGTGGCAGGGAGAACCCCATCCGCTCGAAGCGGAACTCAAGGCTGGCCTGGGCAAATTCTACGATCCGAAGCTCAAGGCGATGCGGCGCTATTTGCCCAATGTCGGCGACGACAAGGACGCAAATGCCGTGGACAGCTGGTACCTCTATCATCCGATGCTGAACCTGGGACGCCTCGCCTTGGATGGCGACGGTGAGGCGCGCGCACTGTTTCTGAAATCGATCGACTATGGAGTTAAGGCAGCCCAGCACTTCGAGTACAAATGGCCGGTCCAGTATAACGTCACCGACTTCTCGGTGATCACCGAGATCGCTGGGGCGGATGGCCGCGGCCAGACGGATGTCGGCGGAGTCTATGCCTGGGTGATGCTCCAGGCATTCGAGCTCACTGACGAGAAGCGCTTCCTCGACGAGGCGCGTGGGGCGATCGACGCCGCGGTGGGGCTGCGATTCAGCATCAACTATCAGGCGAACCTGACCGCGTGGGGCGCCGCAGCGTGCATGCGATTGTGGCGGATCACCTCGCAAGATGTGTATCTGGAGCAGAGCTACGTCTATCTCGCCAGCTTCTTCCACAATTGCGAAATCTGGGAGAGCGAGCTCGAGCTCGCCGTCCACTACCGTAACTTCCTTGGCGCGACATGCCTGCAAGATGCGCCGTACATGGCGATCTACGAATGCTTCGATGCCTACACGGCCTTCGAGAAGTATCTCGACGATAGCGGCCCCGACCTTGAGCCGGCCGCGCGCATGCTGATCGCTGAATATTGCAAATATGCGCTTGACCGCGCCTGGTACTATTATCCCGACGCACTGCCGCCCGAGGCGATCTCGCCGAAGCAGCGCGAGACCAATGGGCATGTCGATCGCAAGCTCTCCTTCCCGCTCGAGGATCTCTATCCCGACGGGCAGCTTGCCGGCCAGGTCGGCCAGGAGGTCTATGGGGCGGGCGCGGCGATGGTCTTCGCGACGCGTGCCTTTCACCAGGTCGAAGGTGCGCCCTTCCTTGTCCACTGCGATCATTTCGTTCGCGCGCGCGAACGCACGGGCGACAATGCTCTGACTCTGACCTTGGATGGCGGAGAGACCTGCACGGCCGGGTTTAGTCTCGTACGCCGGAAGCGGCGGAAGCTCCCGAGCGTCAGGCTCGTCACGGTGGGCGGAGATGCCTTACGCCCTCACTCCAGCTCCGCCGACCGCATCGACTATCGCGTGCCGGCGAACGGCCGCCTGATTCTGACCTGGAGCTGAAACCAAACGACGTCAGCCTACTCGGGTCGGCGACGTCGCAGGTTCCGGGTTGTGTGTGTCCATTCCGGAGCGTCCGTTGCTCGTGCGTCGGATCCCCTTCATAGGGGAGGAATGCAGGGAACACCCACGATTTTGGAGCGCGTCCGAAGCCTGATCGAGAGGCTGGCGCCGGCCCCGATCTGCGACGAGTGCATCTGCGAGAAGCTGAGCCTTTCTTGGAAATCCCAAGCAAACCAGGCTGCGCGCGAGCTGGTCGGGAGCGACCACTTTGAACGACTCAGCGATGTCTGCACGATTTGCGGGGGTCCCAAAATCACTACCAGGAAGGCGTTGAGATAGGCCTATTGCTGTCGATGGCAGTCTCGCTCTGACGCCTTCGGCAAGTAGCCGATCAAGCGGAGGCTAACGGCTCCTCGTGCCGCGCCCAGCCTTGAGCCGCCCGCCCTGCTCGTCAGACAGCTCACTCGCTATCATCAGCGCAGGATCGTGGCAGCGCCGGCGATCCTGGCAGCCGCGAGCCGTGCAGCACTCTAGTCGCTGTAGAGCCTGGAACGTCGCCGCAAGCTGTCTGCTGGGCGCCGAGGGCGCTCGGCAACGGCGGGCCAGTTGCGGTGCCGTCTCCCTATCGTGGAAATAAGATGAGGAGTCCGCCGGTGCCCGCAGTGACCAGCCATAATAGCGGACCGGGCGGCCACAACCGCAGAAACTCGGCCGATCTCGCTGACAGGTGCAGGAAGCAGCTCATATTCGTGTCAAGGTAGAGCCGGGACGCGAGAAACTTGACGAGAGCAGCGCGCGCCCCAGCGCCCCTTTCGGAACGCGGAGGGAACGATGAGCGCGCCCGGTGGTTCCATCTATGCCGGTGCAAGTCCTCACCCGGACGACACCGGTGAGGGGCCGCCCCGGCCACGGACAGCAATTCGCGTCGGGGCGGCTACAAAGCATAAGCAGCAGATTCTCCGAGGAATATCCGAGCTATCAGTCCGGGAGAACGTCAGATGGCCACGCAAGTCACGGCTGAAGCCCACGCCACCGGAAGCGGCAAGCCGGTTGAAGCCGTTCGACGTATAGCGGCGATTGACGTTGAGATGCTCCACCCCGCGCATAGGCGTCGTTGGTGCGGACCTGACTGACGATCTGGCTTGAGGGCGAGTAGCTCAAGCTCATAGTGACGTCGTTGGACGTGCCGCTTCCTTCAAGGTGCCATGCTCGAGCGACGACCAAGATCCGTGTCGCCATAGTTGGCGAGCATAGTTGACCCGCTTTCCTTTATATCAGTGGCTTCATCTGACATGCGCGCGCGTTTCACATTGGCGCACCCGGCCTACTGGGCTCGATGGTTCGCAGGCCGGATTGATCCCGTCGCGCAGGGACATTAGCCTAGGAGGCGGCTAGCGAATGCCGCTGCGGCCGCGAGGCCATCCTGCGCTACGCTGTGCGCCACGCCTGGGGAAACATGGGCCTCTACCGGGACGCTAGCCTCAGCAAGAGCCGTTGATGCCAGGCTCATCGAGCGGAACGGTACGACGTCATCCTCGGTACCGTGAATGAGAAGCACGGGCGGACGGCTTGCAATGTCCGACGGAAGCCGCTCCGGCGCGACGAGCATGCCCGAGATTCCGATGATCCCCGCCAGCGCCTCCGATCGACGCAACCCTACATGCAAGGCCATCATTGTCCCTTGGCTGAAACCAATGAGGAGGACCCGACCGCTCGGCAGGCCGGCATCTTTCAACTCCTGCGTGATGAAGGCATCGAGCCCCGGCGCGGCCGCGTCGGCCCCCGCAGCGCGTTCCGCCATCGAAAAGGTGTCGATCGGCCACCATTGATAGGCCTCGGCGAGCCCTGGCATCCGCGCTGGCGCGTTGGGCGCCACGAAGGCGGCGTGGGGGAGCGCTGGCTGGATCATCCGAGCCAGGGAGATGAGGTCGTCCCCATTCGACCCATATCCGTGGATCAGAATGACAAGTGCATCCGGTTTTGCACCGGAGAGAGGAGCGAGGCGGGGGCCGTCAAGCGACACGGAAATCCTTTCGCTGGGAAGAGCGGACAATTCAGTGCCCTACCCTCTTGTCGAAGACGACAGCGCGTGTCGTCCCTTGTTACTTGTCGCGCTCTGCCCGCTTGCGATCGGCCTTTCGCGCGCGGCTGATCGCCGCGGCGCGCTCACGCGCCCGCTTTTCAGAAGGCTTCTCATAATGCCGGCGCAGCTTCATCTCACGATAGACGCCTTCCCGCTGCAGCTTCTTCTTCAACGCGCGGAGCGCTTGATCGACATTGTTGTCGCGAACGATGATCTGCATGCTTGGTTGGCTTCCAACTGGTGCGGCGCTTGCCGAATTCCGCCGGCTCTAGCGCCGAACCCACCCGGGGGCAAAGCCATCAAAGCGCTTTCCCGCGGCCGCGGCACTGCCGCAGCCCAATCTACCTTCCTCCCTGACCTCCGGAAGCCCGCGACGAGGCCAGCTGACAGCGCCTCATCATATCATCGGCGCATGCGTTTGACCTCGCCGTCTCGCAGGGCGGCGCTGGCGGAAAGCTTCCCCAACCGGCATGGCGAGGCGGGGGCTGAAGCGAGTCTCTCGCGGATCGATGTGAAAGGGCAGGATGGAAAGCACAGAGTTTCGGGCCGGTCGGGCCGAAGGCGTTCGCGCCGCCTTGGCGGTCGTAGAGGCACTCCTGGAAGCGGAAGAATGCAAGCTCGATTTGCCCGCCCCTTATGTCACGCGCACATCGCGGCGCACGAGGCGGCAAGCCTATCGCAACGCTGCATCCCGGCTTTGGACGCTTCTGAACAAGGTCAGCCGCAACAAAGCCGTGGCCGGAGAGATCGAAGCAAAGCTGAAGAGGATGGGCTTGTAGCACGCGAGCGGGAGATCAACTGATCCGGCATTCCGTGATGCCGTCTCTAAGACCCGGGTCGTAGGTCAGGAATATTCGTCCGCATCAAATGCCCCTTACCTGGATGGTGCGTACCGCCTGCTGCTCAGTGCAGCAGACGGTACGTCAAACCTCACCGAACGCGGCTGCGCTGCACCAGATTGAAGATCCCGAGCAACACGACGGCGCCGATAAATGCGATGATCAGTCCGGTCAGCGAGAATTCCTGCACGCTGCCGCGGACGCCGAAGAGCGGACCGGAAAGCCAATTGCCGATGATCGAGCCCACACAGCCTACGATGATGTTGAGGACGATGCCCATAGAGGCGTTGCGACCCATCACCATGCTGGCCAGCCAGCCGGCAATGCCGCCCACTATCAGTGCGATGATCCAACCCACTTCAATTCTCCCTGTCTGAAGACCTGACAGAGCAATCCATACTGGTCGGCTTTGTTCCGCGGCTGCAACGCTTCCGCCCCACCGATTTCAGCTTCGGCAGCCCTTCCCCATCATGCACCGCGGCCACAATGCCTCCCTTCTTTGCGGTGTTCCTGACGCAGAACAGCCAAAACCGCGCCCGAGTGTCGAACGGCCGCATGCCCGCTGTTGTGCCGGGTAACCGTCCGGGCATCGGTATGCGGCCAACATAGTTAGTGGCGTGGTTTACGCCCGGACTGCCGCGCCGGCCTGCGCTATCCAGAATAGTTGCCGAGCCCGGTCCGTGAGCATGATGCGCGCGATCGGCCCCTGTCGTTCATTCTCGACATCGAAGCTGCCTGCAACGCGCGGCGGGTAACCCGCACTTCCTTCCGCACCACGTGGCGCGCAGCGGAATTGGGGGGATGAGCGCTGTCCGCAGGTCAGGATGCTCATGTGCCTATGGGACTCATTGTGGCCCAAGGTACACCTCAACCACTAGAGCGCCGGAAACTGTTCGAGATCCGGTAAGTTTTGGCAGCATGCCAAGGTATCACCTGCATGTGCACAACGGCTTCGGAACCGCCCTCGATGAAGAAGGCCAGGATTGCGGCAGCCTCGCAGAGGCGGAACGCGTTGCCATCGCGAGCGTCCGGGCCATCCTTGCGGACGAAGTGACGAGCAAGGGTTTGCTCGACTTGCGAGGGCATGTGGATATCGAAGCGGCGGACGGCCTCAAGCTGTCGACTGTGAAATTCTGCGACGCCGTTGATCTGCGTCTCGGCAGAGACGCCTGATCGCAAGGATCACAACCTCCCTCCCCGCCTTGGTGGGCCGCCTAGCGCTTCTCGCGTACGAGGTTACGCTCGCCAGCGCGCCAGCATCTCTTCGTAGCGCAGCTTCTCGGCATCGCGCGCCGATCGGGCTTTTCGCACGAGCTCGCCTGCCGCGCGCTCGGCCGCCTGGCGCTCGTGTGCAAGCCTTCGCTCCCGTTCGCGGAAGTCCCGCTCTAGCTGCTCGGCCGCACGCTGCGCGCCATCCAGGGTTTCCTCGGCATCGTCGAGCGGCTTACGATCGGGCCGGGGGCGAGGCTTTCTCTTTGGCGCAGCCGATGCTTGGGGTTCTCGCCGGCTATCTGCCGCACTCGCCCGTTCGAGGGCAGCGAAATGCTCGGCTTCGCTACCGCGGAGGCGCTTGATGACCTTGCCTGGATGGGCAAGCGGCTCCTTCGACAACTCGGCATCGCTCACCAGCTCGGCGGCACCGCGCGCGAACAAGTTTGCCGCAGCACCCCAGGCCTCAAGCGCCGCCTTTTGGCTGGCGGCGGCAACATAGGCATCGTGAAAGCCGATTGCAGTTCGGAAGACCTTGAGTTTGCGCGGCATCGCAATTGAACGCGCCTCAAGGGCCGCGGCTCCCGCGACCTGCACGCCGCGTCGAGGCACGCCGCGCTTGACCCGGGAATGCGTAGCGCCGCAGCCCGTCGGCTCCGCGTTCGCCTCAGCCTCGATCAGGCCGCGAAATCGGGCTTCTGCAGGACCGCATCGGCGATCGAAGGATCGCTACCATGTTCGGCAATCTCCGTGATGCCGTATACTGATCTGCCGGCGCTTGTGGATTGACTCGAAGGCTCGCCGCGAAGGCGCGATCGTCGCAAGCCACAATGGCAAAGCTTTTTCGCCTGGGGGGCGACGCGTTCACCGTGCATGGCATGGCACCGCGCGCTCAAGTTTCGGCCCCACTGAGATGGAAGCCGGGCGACCGATGCGGTTTCCCTGCTTCAGCGTTGGCATAACGACACACGTCCAAATGCGCATGGGCCGTCTCTTGCGAGACGACCCATGAACACCCCTCGCAAGATCAGAAGCGGAAACGAACCCCGGCGCGGCCGCCATAGCCTTCATAATCGCCACCATCGGCATAGCGGCCCTCGAAGAAGCCGCTGATCGCTCCGCGCTGTGAGCCGATGTTCAGACCCAGCAGCCCTTCGCCATAGTCGCTCAGCCGCTGGTTGCCGAAGCGCACCGTCTGTCCGCCGCTGGTGAAGGTGACCTGGTCCTGGCCCTTGAACTCATGGACATAGTTGCCGCCCCCATAGAGCGTCATCTTGGCGGGACCGATATCGCTGGTGAAGCCGATCCGCGCGCCACCACGGCCGCGCACGCCGTCCTGGTCGTTGAAAGCGAAATTGCCTGACGCATTGCCGAAATTGTCGAAATCGGAATGCGTGTAGGAAACGCTTGCCGCCGGCTCGAACCAGAGCTTGCTGCCGAAGCGGACGCCTACCTCCGCTTTGCCGCCATAGATCGAGCCCTTCAGCTTCTGGGTGTAGCGACCCGAGATGCTGACATTGTCGCCCCAATAATAGTCGTACTTGGCGAGCGCGTTGACGAAGAAGCTGCCGGCGTTGAGGCTGGCATAGACACCGCCATTGACCGCATCGAAGTTGATCCGGTCAGGCGAGTTGGCGAAGTTCAGGTTGGAATTGAGATAGCCGCCGGTCAGGCCGAAGGCGAATCCGCCCTCACCCACCGGAGCGCCCAGATCCACGCCCATCTGGCCGCCAAAATAGTCCTGCTTGTAGCTCAGATCGACCGGGGTAGTGACGCCGTGGAAGGCGAAGCTGCGGTTGCTGCCGCGTTGCTCGACCTGACCAAGCACCTGGGCCCAGACGCGACCGCCGGCACCACCGGGGCCATTGGCGGCGACATTGTCGCGCAACTCGCGCATATGCCCCGACCAGCTGTCGCCCGACTGCAGCCAGAGGTTGCGCACCCCTTCGGCGAACAGCGATGCGCGATAGACCCCGACGCCGGGCGTGGCGACTAGGCTGTAGGCGAAGGTCGTCGGGTTGTAGACGATGCCATACTGGATCAGGCCCTGATCGACGCTGCCGCCGTCGAGCGTGAACGCCGTTGCGGACGAGGCCGCGCCGGCCTGCGCCACCACTGCGCCTACGCTGGTGCTGAGCACCGCCGGCACATTATTGAGCGCGGCGACCGAGACGATCGTTGTGCCCGTCGCCGCGCCGCCGATGCGCAGTTGGTCGGCGGTGAAAGCAATAAGATCGACATCGACGCCGAGCTGCGCCGCGCCGTTGCCGGCATAACTGCCCGGCAGAACCAGCACATCGCCGACATGGCCGTTACGCAGATCGACCAGGCCGCTGTTGTTGAACGTCTCCAGTCCGGTGAGCGTGACCGTTCCGGCGGTCGTCGCCAGGCCGAGTACGCGGAGCGTGGCGCTGTTGTTGAACACGTCCGCGCCCGCGCCGAAGTCGCTGTTGCTGTTCGCATTGAAGGTGCCGGTGTTGTTCACCGTATCGCCATTGGCGGTCAGCAGGATGCGGCCGTTGATCGTGCCGCTATTGTTGACCGTCGCCGCGCCGCCGGTGACCGCGAGGGCATAGTTGCCGCCGCCGAGCGTACCGGCGTTGGTCACCGTAGTGCCCGTGCCCGACGTGATCGTTGCGCCGTTGTTGAGGCCGGTGAGGGTGCCTGAGGTCAGGGCGAGATTGGCGGTGGTCGCCGCCGCGATGCTCACGCCGTCAAGGCTGGCCGAGTTGTTTGTGCCGCTGAGCGAGACGCCAACCGAGCCTGCCGTGCTGTTCGCCACGATCGCATTCGACGTCGCGCCCGTGGTGGTGACGCCGGTCGCCGAAATGGTGACTGCCCCGCCGCCATTGGCGACAATGCCTCGGCTGTTGGCGCCGGTGGTGGCAACCTGTCCGCCGGTGATGGCGATGGTGCCCGGCGTAACGATGTTGATGCCGTCAGACGTGGCGCCGGTGGTGGTGATCGTACCGCTGTTGACGAACGTCACCGGGCCGGTGCCGGTGATGACGACCGCAGTTCCGGTGCCGGTAGTCCCGGCGCCGGCGACAGAAGCGTTGATCGCCCCAGCACCACCGGTGATGCGAAGCGCGTTCGCGCCATTGGCCGCATGCCTGCCGCCGGTGAAGGTCACCGCGCCGGTGCTATTGACGGCCGTGCCGGTCGCGCCCGCCTCGGTCGCGGTTACAGCACCGGTGGTAAGCGTGACGGCGTTGGTGCCGGCGTTGACGGTCAGACCATTGCCGGTCGTCGCCACGGTGCCGACGGTCAGGTTGATCGGCGCGGTCGAGGTGATGATCGCACCCTGCGCGCCGAGACCCGTGGTGGTGACGTTGCCGAGATTGCCCGTGACGCCCGCGCCGGTGACGAGCGCGGCGGTCACGTCGGCGCCATTGGTGCGAAGCGTCGAGCCGTTACCGCGCAGGTTGATCGTGCCGGTTGAGGCAAGATCTAGAGCACTGGCGCTGTTAACGCCGGCCGCGATGCCCGACGTGGTGATGTTGCCGTAGCCGGCATCGATCGCGCCGGTGGCCGCGCGGATGTACAGGCCCGTGCCGCCATTGCCGGTGGTGGTGATCACCCCCGCATTGGTGGTGACCGTGCCGGCGCCGATGGTGTTGGCGGTGACGCCATAGGAGCCGATGCCCGAGGTGGTCGCCGAGGCGATGTTGACCGCCATGTTGCCGCCGACCGATGTCGCGAACACGCCATTGCTGTTGAGGCCGGTCGTAGAGAGCGCGCCGCAATTAACCGTCACCGATCCGGTGCCAGCGGCCTGTGCCGAGACCGCAGTTGCGTTGTCGCCAGTCGTGGTCACGCTCGGGCAGCCACCAATGTCGATCGCCCCGGTCGCGCTGAACGCGTTGGCGATAATGCCAGCACCGTTGACCGTGCTGACCGAGCCCGTGCGGACCGTGACGTTACCGGTGAAGCCCTGCGCCGCGACGCCGTAGCCGCCGGGGGTGGTGGCGCCGTTGGTCGAGGTGGTGACGTTGCCGGCGGTGACCGACACGGTGCCTCCATTGGCGAGGATCGCGCGATCGCCCGTTACGACATTGCCCACGACAACGGTGTTCGCGCCGTTGGTCGCCGAGACCGTGCGGATGCCGCGGCCGGTCGCGGTGATGTTGCCCGCAGTGGTCGAGATGGCGCCGGTCTGGGCGCCGGCGTCGATCGCGGTGCTGTTCGCACCGGTGACGTTGATGTTGCCGGTCCGCAGCGTAAGGTCGCCGCCGGCCGTCGACAGCACGCCAAACGAATTGGCGCCGCTGGTTGCGATGTTGCCGACCGTGAAGGTGGCAGGCTGAGCGAGCGTATTGAGCGTGACGCCATTGGCAGCGACACCGCCGGTGACGTTGATATTCACCGGCGCGCCGGCGCCAGCAGGGGTGAGGCTGAGCGCACCGCCGGTGGAAGTCAGGTTGACCGCGGTCACGCCCGTCGTCGAAATCGGGCCGGTGGCGGTATAGGTCGTCGTTGCCGGGCTGGTCGCATCGACAGTCACCAGGCCGGGGCCTGCAATCGTCGTATTGCCGGCGGTGGTGGTGCCCGTCAGCACGGTGGCCGCGCCATCGACGCAGGTGATCGTGGTGCCGGTCTGCGAGCAGGTGGTCGCCTGCGCGGATGCGCTGGTGGGCAGAAGCAGCATTGCTGCGGCGGTGGATACGCTACCGAGAAGCGCGAGGCGCAACTTGGTTGCAGGGGTGGCGGACGCCATCACGTGCGAAACGAACATCTAAACCGGTCTCCTGGAATCAGGTCCCCCCCGGATTAGTTTTCGCTTAGCCGCAACCTTTCAAGGTAGATACTCGTATGACTACTAGGCCAAATAACTGATCTTCTGAAAAAATTGTTTTAGACAGATAGTTCTGTATCGGGAGGAAATCTTTATTTCGGGAGTTTTGCAACTTTCTCCGGGACGCGAATTCGGGTTTTCTTCGTGCGACTTTGTCCTCGCAGCGATTGATCATTCGTCCATTGGTGTCGCCGTTTGCGACCGCGACTTTACCGCACATTTCCGCAACCCCGCGATTAACCAGCTTCTCGGTGGCGGGGCAGACGCCATCCATGGGCTGGCGATTCTGGGTGTGCTTGGCGTTGATGTGGACGCGGCGATGTCGGAGATCGCATCGCAGGGCCGCTGGACCGGGGTGATCGAAGGCGACACACTCGGCGCCGTCGAGCTGTATGTCACGGTCGAGCCGTTCGATGGCGCAAACAACGCGGCCGGCTGGCTGATCACTGCGCACAGGTACGGCGCGCGCGCCGCACCCGTTTCGCTCACCGACCCCCAGCTTATCGCCCTGTCCGGCAAGCTCACGGCGCGCGAGCGCGAAGTGGTGCTCGCGTTGCAGGAAGGCGCCAGCAACAAGGCGATCGCGTTGCGCCTGGCCATCAGCCCGCGAACGGTCGAATTTCACCGCGCGCGGATCATGCAGCGCTTCGCCGCCACCTCCGTTGTCGAGCTGGTGCGGAAGGTCGCCGGGGACACACTGGCGACGATGTAATCGCGCGCCGGCGCCCTAGCGTCCAAGCACTTCGCGCGCCTTGGCGGCAAGCGTGGCGTAGGTGAATGGCTTGGTGATCAGATCGACGCCAGATTCGAGCCGATCGTCCCGCATGATCGCGTCGCGAGTGTAGCCCGAGGCGAACAGGACCTTCAGGTCTGGATGCATGGAGCGCGCGGTATGCGCGAGCTCCTCGCCCGACATTTGGGGCATCACCACATCGGTAAGCAGCAGATCGATCGAAAAATCGTCGCGCTCGAGCAGGCGCACCGCGGAGTGTCCCATCATGCGCCTCGACCACGCGATAGCCCAGTTCGCGGAGGATGCCGACGGTGTAGGCGCGAACTTCGCCGTCATCCTCGACGACGAGGACCGTCTCCGATCCGCCTTCAGCTTCCATCGAAGACACAAGCCCATATTCGTCGGCGCCCAGCTGCCTGGACTCGCGGCCGAGGAGCAGGCGGACGGTCGTCCCCTCGCCTTCGGCCGATTGGATCTAGACATGCCAGGAATGCCGTGGACAATGCCTCCAGCGGAATAATGCAATAATCCCTTGGCTAAGAGCGATACCGCGTGGCCAGCCTGCTCATGTCTTCCAGATAGTCGGGCACCGCAGCTCCGCCCGCCGCGATGCCCGACCTGGCTCAGGCCGGTTTCACCTTCGGCATGGGGTGCGGCCCACAATACTTCGCCCAGCTGTCCATCAGGGCCTTTCGCTTCTTGAGGAGATCCCCTCGGCGATAGGCGACTTCCGCTTTTCCTGGAATGCTATGCGCGAGCGCCATTTCGCACACCTCATTGGGATAATTTGTCTCCTCAGATGACCAATCCCTGAAGGTAGAACGGAAACCATGCACGGTCGCGTCCACTTTCATCCGCCTCAACAGCATCGGCATTGCCATAATGGTGAGCGGCTTTTCCAATCCCTCGCCCTTGAAGATGAAACCACTTCTTTTGTCCTCGGGGGTCGCAAGCAGAATTTCCAGCGCGGGATCTGACAGGGGAACTCGGTGCACGCGCCCAGCCTTCATGTGCTCGGCAGGTACGATCCAGAGCTTCTGCCTGAGGTCGATCTCGCTCCAGTCTGCCAGCAGCACTTCCTTGGTCCGCGCTGCGGTCAGGATGAGGAACTCAAGCGCTCGAGCCGCATTAGCCGGACGAGTCCGGAGCTTCTTCATGAACGGCCTGATCTTCTGGAAAGCCAGCGCCGCATGATGACCGCGACATCCAGGACGCTTGGGGAGCAACTGGTTAAGGTGCCCTCGCCACCTGGCCGGGTTTTCGCCATCTCTGAAGCCCGCAACCTTAGCTGCGTCTAGGATATTCTCGATCCTCCCGCGAAGCCGGTCCGCCGTTTCCGGAACGCGGGACCAGTGCGGTCGAAGCGTCCGCATCACCTCGTCGGTACCGATGTCCGCAATCGCTAGTCTTCGAAGCGGTGCAGCATATTTTGTAAGCGTCATCTTCCACTGGGCCACGTGCTTCGGATTCCGCCAGGCGGGGGCCATCGTCTCGATATACTGGTCGGCGAACTCCCCGAAGGTAATCGCATCATGGCCCCGGCCCCGAGCGAGCTTCGGGTTTCGCCCTTCCAGAATGAGCTCACGGCACTCCGCTGCCTGCTCACGCGCCTTCGCGAGCGAGAGCGACCGGGCGCTACCCAGGCCGAATTCGCAGCGAGACCCTCGCCAGGAGTAGCGGAAGAGCCAGCGGCGCCTTGATGCGTCCACATGGAGGTACAGACCACCCCCATCCGCGTACTTGCCGGGCTCCTTTAGCGCCGCGACCTTGGTGGCAGTGAGTCGATTGAGCGTGCGGCCGGTCATAGTCTCGAACTCCCGTTCAAGACCCGTACCCGCCATGGGTCAGCTGGTCGTTGGATCGTCCCCGAAAAGGCCGAGCCGCAATTCAGTACCCTACAAGGTACCACCAATTGCGGCGCGCTGCCCCGATCCTGCTTGAGACTAACCGAGACAATGATTTTCACCAAGTATCTGAAATCGCTCATTTTTTGAGACGACTTGGGACAAGCTGAGACGCTATGAGAAGGCGTAAATGGCGGAGAGGGAGGGATTCGAACCCTCGTTACGGTTACCCGTAAACCGCATTTCGAGTGCGGCGCATTCGACCACTCTGCCACCTCTCCGCGAGGCGATTACTGCGCGGAAAACTCCGCGTCGGTCGCTGTGAGGGGCGGCCCCTAGCGCAGCGTTTCGGATACTGCAAGCGCATCCTTGTACCTAAACGAAGAGATATTAGATTAAGTCCATGACTCAAGCCCCCGGCGCCTCCCCTTCCCCCCTTGAGCCCGGAGTTCCGATGCCCGCCGTCGCGACCGCGCGCTTCGCCATCGGCGACGTGGTGCGCCACCGCCAGTTCGAGTTCCGCGGCGTGATCTTCGACGTCGACCCCGTCTTCGCCAACAGCGAGGAATGGTACGAGGCGATTCCCGAGGACGTGCGCCCCCGCAAGGACCAGCCCTTCTACCACCTGCTCGCCGAGAACGACGAATCGAGCTATGTCGCCTATGTCAGCCAGCAGAACCTGGTGGCCGACGACAGCGAGGAGCCGGTCGACCACCCCGCGATCAACGGGCTTTTCGACGGCTATACCGGGGGCCGCTACACTTTGAAGCGCACGCACCGTCACTAAACTGCCCTTTATGGGTAGTTACCGGTTGACTTCGGCGACTCTCTCCCTTAGCTGCGCCCTTCCTCCTGCCGGGGTGCAACCTTGGCGGGCACAAGCATTTGAACCAGAGAAGAGACCCGATGTTCGCTATCGTGCGCACGGGCGGCAAGCAGTATCGCGTTGCCGCAGGAGACAAGATCGTTGTCGAGAAGCTCGACGGCGAGGCCGGTTCGACGGTCACGCTCGGCGACGTTCTGCTCGCCGGCGAAGGTGGTGAGCTGAAGTCGACCGACGGTCTGACCGTTTCGGCCGAGATCATTGCGCAGGCGAAGGGCGAGAAGGTTATCGTCTTCAAGAAGCGCCGGCGCCACAACTATCGTCGCAAGAACGGCCACCGCCAGAACCACACCATCCTGAAGATCACCGCGATCGGTGCCCAGGAAGCCAAGAAGGCCGCGCCGAAGGCGAAGAAGGCCGCCGCTCCCGCCGAGGCTGAAGCCCCGGCCGCGGAAGCGTAAGCGAAGATACGAGGAGTATAGACCATGGCACATAAGAAGGCAGGCGGTTCTTCGCGTAACGGTCGTGATTCGGCCGGTCGTCGTCTTGGCGTGAAGAAGTTCGGCAGCGAAGCAGTCGTCGCCGGCAACATCATCGTGCGCCAGCGCGGCACCAAGATTTATCCGGGCGTGAACGTGGGCATGGGCAAGGACCATACCCTTTTCGCGCTCGTCGACGGCCGCGTGTCGTTCAAGGAAGGCAAGCTTGGCCGCAAGTTCTGCTCGGTAGACATGATTGCGGAAGCTGCCGAATAACATCGGGTGACCGACCGGGTTGCCCACCAGGGTGACCCGGGTTCGACGAACGAACCAGCTGAAAAGGGAGACGGGTCGCCCCGGCTCCCTTTTTTATTTCCTCCCTGACACCACGGCGCAACAACCTCGTCACACAAACGTGGCGTGGGGCGTCGCAGGACCAAGGAGACGGTCATGTTCGTGCGAACGCAGAGACTGACATTGCGCCCCGGCTGGCCCGAGGACGCCACCGCCCTGATGCAGGCGATCGGCCATGAGAATGTCGTGCGCAACCTGTCGCGCGCGCCATGGCCCTACCCCATGGAAGCGGCCGAGACCTTCCTCTCGAGCTTCGAGGATCCCGTCGATCCCAAGTTCCTGGTGTTCGAGCACCGGGACGGCGCCACGCGCCTGATCGGCGGCACCGGCCTGAGCGTGTGGAAGGACGAGCCCAATGAATTCGGCTATTGGTACACGCCGGACGCCTGGGGCCGCGGCATCGCGACCGAGGCCGGGCGCGCGGTGCTGCAGGCAGCGCGGGCTCGCGGCATCCGCCGGGTGACCGCGGGCCATTTCATCGACAACCCCGCATCGGGCAAGGTGCTGCGCAAGCTGGGCTTCCGCCCGACCGGCCAGCTCGTCTCGATCTATTCGCGGGGCCGCGGCTGCGAAGCCCCCACCACCCGCTACGAGATCGACCTGTGCGAGGGCGATTGCAGCGGCGGCGGGGACGAGGACCACCGAATGGCAGCGTGAGCTGCCGCACTGCGATACGAGGTGAGGACACACCCTCATAGCTCCCCTCCCTGCAAGGGAGGGGTCGGGGGTGGGTCCTTGCCCGCGATACGGCGCGGCGAGCAACCCGATCGACAGTATCGCCAAGCCTCCACCCACCCCTAACCCCTCCCTTCCAGGGAGGGGAACGCGGACACCACGAGCGTCGAATTGTATGATCTACCGGCTTTCCCCCTTGGAAATCATGCCGTAAGCGGTGTCTTTGGGGGCTTACCGCTGAACATGACCGTCGCACCACGCAAACGCCTTTCACCCGAAGAATCCCGCGACGCCGCACTCGAGGCCGCGCGCGAACTGCTGCTCGAGGCCGGGCCCGGCGCAGTGACGCTCAAGGCGGTGGCAGCGAAGATCGGGCGGACGCACGCCAATCTGCTCCACCATTTCGGCTCGGCATCGGGGCTGCAAAAGGCGCTGGCCGCCAATATCGCCGATAGCGTGACCGGCAAGATCGGCGCCGCGGTGATGCGCGCGCGTGCCGGGGCGGACCATGACGACCGCGAAGTGGTCAACATGACCTTCGACGCGTTCGACAAGGGCGGAGCCGGCGCGCTGGCGAGCTGGATGATCCTGACCGGCAACCAGGATGCGCTCGACCCGATCCTGGAGGCGATCCACCGGCTGGTCGACGAGCTGGCCGAGGGGCATGACGACAAGACGCATTCGCTGCATGAGGAGACGCTGCAGCTGGTGCTGATGGCCGTGGGCGACGCGCTGCTCGGCGCACCAATGGCCCGGGCACTCGGCCTGCCGCGCGACAAGGCCCGCGAGATCGCCGCCGCGCAGCTTTCGCGGACGATGGGGGAGCATCACGGGCATAGCCATCCCGGCGAGGAGTAACCGCCATGATCCTGTTTTCGATCGCGTTGTTGTCGCTGACCGTGCCGGACAAGGGCTGCAACCTGTCGGCGCAATGGGGCACGAAGCTGCCGAAGAAGAGCGCCAATGCCCATGAGGTGCGCGACAATGGCGGCGAGGCGCTGTGGGGCGTCCTGCGCGCCAGCGACACTTCGCTGGAGGACTTCGCCAGCGGCGCCGCGCGCGAGACGCCGCGCCGGCCGATCCTCCTCCAGGCCGCCGGCACCGATTGCGCGGTGGTGGAACGCTATGCCGCGATCATCGAGGCCGCGGCCAATTGCGCGCCGGACTGGTGCGTGGTGAACTACAAGCCGGTGGTCGCGAAGGCGGACTAGCCTTCTTCCTTCGTCACCCTGAACTTGTTTCAGGGTCCAACTATCGACGAGCGATGGGCAGGAGGCTCAAGCGCCTCCCCTGTTGCACGTTGGATGCTGAAACAAGTTCAGCATGACAGCGCTACTCCGCCGCCGCCCTACCGGCGCGGCGCGATTCATGGGCCATGGCTTCGTTCACCGCCGCTTCGAGCCCGGCGATGGTGAAGGGCTTGCGCAGCACGGTGCGGCCCTTGAAGATGCCGGCATCGGCCTCGCCCGCGAAGCCGGTGACGAACAGCACCGCGACCCCTTCGATCCGATCGCCGAGCGCGGCGATCATCTCCGGGCCGGTCTGGCCGGGCATCAGCACGTCGGACACGATCAGATCGAGCCCGGGCACCAGCGCGAGCGCGCCCGGCGCCGCCTGCGGATCATCGCAGCCGGTGGCGCTGTGGCCGAGCTCCTTGAGCGCGCCGAGCGTCGCCGCCAGCACGCGCGGATCGTCCTCGACCACCAGTATCTCGAGCGGACGGCCGATATGCGCGGGCGCGTCTCCCGATTCGGCGGAAGCCTCAGCCGCTTCGCCCTCGCCGATATGGCGCGGCAGATAGAGCGTCACGCGGGTGCCCCTGCCCGGCGCGGTATCGATGCCGATCTCGCCGCCCGACTGGCGGACGAAGCCGAAGATCTGGCTGAGCCCGAGGCCCGTGCCCTTGCCGACCGGCTTGGTGGTGAAGAAGGGCTCGAACACGCGCGCGAGCACCTCGGGCGCCATCCCCTGACCGGTATCGCCCACTTCGATCGAGACATAATCGCCGGCCAGGCATTCGCCGACCTGGTGATCGGCCAGGCGGATACCGCCGGTGTTGATGCTGAGGGTACCCTGCCCCTCCATCGCATCGCGGGCATTGACCGCGAGATTGAGCAGCGCGTTCTCGAGCTGGTGGCGATCGACCCAGATGCGCCAGTGCCTGCCGGCATCGGCAGTGGTGACCGCGATCCCGTCGCCCAGCGTGCGATCGAGCAGATCCGTCATGCCCTCGATCAGCGTGCCGGCCTCCACCGCTTCGGGCAGCAGGGGCTCGGCGCGCGAGAAGGCGAGCAGGCGGCGGGTGAGCGCGGCGGCACGGTTGGCGCCTTCCATCGCATTCTCGATATGCTTCTGCGCATCGGGGCCGCGATTGTGGAGATGGCGCTTGGCCAGTTCCAATCCGCCCAGCACGACCGCCAGCATATTGTTGAAATCATGCGCGATTCCACCAGTGAGCTGGCCAACCGCCTCCATCTTCTGCGCCTGGCGGAGCTGGTCCTGCGCGGCTTCGCGCTCGCTGGCCTCGGCACGGAGCTGCTCGGTCGCTTCGGCTACCGCTTCCTGCAGTTCCTCCGCCCGTTCGCGCTCGGCATCGGCATTGGCATCGGCGACGGCGCGCTCGCCCTGCGCCTCGATCGCCATCCAGCCGAGCAGCACCGCGCCCAGCACGATCAATATGCCGAAGCCGGTGAGCAGGCGGGATGCAAAGCCCGAATTGGCGACGAGATCGGCAGCGGCCTGGCTGCGCTGGCGCAGCGTCACCCGCTCGGCATCGACCATCTCGGTGAGCACCGATTCGAGCTGGCTGCGCGCCGGGCTGGCACGGACCTGGTAATAGCTGCCCCAGGCATCGCTGTGCCGCTTGTAGGAGGAGTAGAGCGCGGTGGTATCGAGCTCCTTGCCGCGGGCATCGAACGCCTGCTTGAGCCGGACGATGCGGGCCTGCTGGGCGGGATTGTCGGCGAGCAGCTGGCGGAGCCGGTTGAGCTGTTCCGAGGCGCGGCCCCATTGCGCGCTATATTGCTGGCCGAGATTCTTGTCGGCGCTGACGACATAGCGGCCGAGCGCCGCCTCCGCCCCCAGGATCGCGCCCGACAGCTGGCTGACCCGCATGATGACTTCGAACGTATGCTGCTGGCGCGCGATCGCCCGATCGCGCTCGGCATCGGTACGTGCCTGGATCACCGCCACGGCGGCAAGCACGACGATCCCGAGCAGCGCCAGCGCGCCGAGCAATGCCATCCGCCAGTTCGTCGCCCGGACGGCACGCTCCAGAGCGGTGTTACTCTCACTCATTACGGGCTCGGTTTTAATCGACCCTGACGGCGTAGGAAAGCGTCCTTGGGACGGATCGTTGCTCGCGGTGCCCGCTTTGGCCTGGCTATTGCCCGGCGAAAGCCGGAGCCCAGGGCCACAGGCGGCCCGGCAGAGAAACCCCGGGCCCCGGCTTTCGCCGGGGAACCAGGGATCCCGATATCAGGCGATGACGCCCACGGCCTGGCCCGCCGCCTTGAACATGCCCAGCACGCGCTGGATCTGCTCGGCGGTGTGCTCGGCGCAGAGCGAGCAGCGCAGCAGGAAGGTGCCGGCCGGGGTCGCCGGCGGGCGGGCGAGGTTCACATAGAGGCCGCCCTCGAGCAGCGCCTGCCACATCATCGCGCCCTGGACCTGGTCCTCGAGGATCACCGCGATGATCGCCGAATCGGGGTTCTCGGTGCCGAGCTTGAAGCCCATTTCCTTGAGGCCGGCGTGCAGCGTGCGGGCATTCTCCCACAGATGCGCGCGCTTGTTGTGCGCGTGCATCAGCTTGCGGATCGAAGTCGCCGCGGTGGCGACCACGCTCGGCGGCAGCGAGGCGGTGAAGATGTACGGGCGGCAGGCGAGGCGGATCGCCTCGAACTTCGGGTGGTTCGACACGCAGAAGCCGCCGACGGTGCCGACCGACTTGGAGAAGGTGCCGACGACGAAGTCGACCTGGCCTTCCAGGCCCTGGTCCTCATAGACGCCGCGGCCGTTCGGGCCGAAGAACCCCATCGAATGGGCCTCGTCCGAGAGCACCATCGCGCCGTGCTTCTTGGCGACTTCGACCATTTCCTTCAGCGGAGCGATGTCGCCGAGCATCGAGTAGACGCCCTCGAGCACGACCAGCTTGCCGGCCCCCTTGGGCAGGCGGCCGAGGCGCTTGTCGAGATCCTCGACGCTGTTGTGGCGGAAGCGGACGATCTCGGCATTGCCCTGCTTGCAACCGTCATAGATCGAGGCGTGGCTGTCGGCGTCGAGGATGACATACTCGCCCTTGCCGACGAGCGTGGAGATCATGCCGAGATTGGCCATGTAGCCGGTCGAGAAGACGATCGCGCCGGAGACGCCGTAGAATTCGCGCAGCGCCTGTTCCACGTCCATATGGTCGTGGAAGGTGCCGTTGAGCATGCGGCTGCCATTGGTGCCCGAGCCGAACTTGTCGAGCGCGTCCTTGCCGGCCTGGATCACGTCCGGATCGAACGTCATGCCCATGTAATTGTAGGTGCCGAGCAGGATCGTGTCCTTGCCCTTGATCACCGCCTCGGTGGGCGACTTCACCTGCTCCATCACCACCGCATAGGGGTCGGTGACGCCGCTGGCGAGCAGCCGCTCGCGCTCGTTGATCAGCGCATCGAACTTCGACATCAGGTCGGTTTCGGGCGCGACGGCGGCCGGGTTGGCGGGGAGCGCGTCGGCGGTGTTCAGGCTGTCGGTCACGTGGCTCAGCCCTTGAGCTTCTGCACGGCGTCGACCAGCTGGCCGATATTCTCGATCTCGGCCTGCATGTTCATCGTGATGATGATGTCGAACTCGTCCTCGATCGCCGCGACGAAATCCATCACCGTGAGGCTGTCCCACTCCAGGTCGCCGGCGAAGGTGGTGCTGTCGGTCAGCGCGACGCCCTTCTTGTTGAAGGGCTCGATCTGGGCGGTGACGGTCTCGAAGACGGAAGCGCGGTCGGTCATGGGGTCCCTCTAGTGGTATCGTTCCGCAGTGCCAAGCGATTGCGGCACAAACGGGCCAGCGACGGGGCAATGCGCGGCGGCAAAGTGAAGGGAGTCGGGGTAAATCGTTTCACTTTGTTTTGGGGCAATCGGGCGTGGCGCGGCAGCGCTTTTCCGGAAGCGAGGGGCCCGAACCCGATCATGGGAGGAGGAAACCAGACGAAATCCTACATTGCAAGGACGCATTGGCCGCAAGGCCGGGGTGACGAAGGGGGAATTTGGCTGGTGGCGCATTCCCCGCTAGAGGCCCGGGATGCTTCGCCTGTCCGGACTCTATCTGCCGCTCGACCATTCGCCTGAGGCCCTGCCCGAGGCGATCGTCAAACGGCTGGGCATCGCGCCCGCCGAGCTGAAAAGCCACGCAGTCTATCGCCGCGGCAATGACGCGCGCCGGCGCAATGCGATCCAGCTGGTCTATACGGTGGATGTCGAGCTGGCCGACGAAGCCGCGGTGCTGGCGCGCTTCCCGGACGACAAGGACCTGCGCCCCACCCCGGACATGACCTACACCTTCCCGGTAATGGCGCCGAGCGGCTGGAGCGGGCTGCGACCGGTCGTCATCGGCGCGGGGCCGTGCGGGCTGTTCGCCGGGCTGATCCTGGCACAGATGGGCTTCCGTCCGATTATCCTCGATCGCGGCAAGGTGGTGCGCCAGCGGACCAAGGATACCTGGGGCCTGTGGCGCCGGGGCGAGCTCAACCCGGACTCGAACGTCCAGTTCGGCGAAGGCGGCGCCGGCACCTTCTCGGACGGCAAGCTCTATTGCCGGGTGAAGGACCCGCGCTTCCTCGGCCGCAAGGTGCTGGAGGAGTTCGTCAAGGCCGGTGCGCCCGACGATATCCTGTGGGAAGCGCATCCGCATATCGGCACCTTCCGGCTCGTCACCATGGTCGAGAGCATGCGCCGCACGATCGAGGAACTGGGCGGCGAATATCGCTGGGAGACCCGGGTCGACGATATCGAGCTGGAGCGCACGCCCGACGGCAACCAGAAGGTGCGCGGGCTCCACCTGCACGATCCTGCAACGGGTGCGGGCAGCTTCCTCGAGGCCGATCATGTCGTGCTCGCGGTGGGGCACAGCGCCCGCCCGACCTTCGAGATGCTCCACCGACGCGGCGTGCATATCGAGGCCAAGCCCTTTGCGATCGGCGTTCGGATCGAGCATCCGCAGAGCTGGATCGACCGGGCGCGCTTCGGCCAGTGCGCCGGGCATCCGGACCTGGGCGCGGCGGCGTACAGCCTGGTGCATCACGCCTCGAACGGGCGCAGCGTCTACAGCTTCTGCATGTGCCCGGGCGGGCGCGTGGTGGCGGCGACTTCCGAGGAAGGCCGCGTCGTCACCAACGGGATGAGCCAGTATTCGCGGGCCGAGTTCAATGCGAACTCGGGCCTGGTCGTCGCGATCGATCCGGCCAAGGACTTTCCGGGCGGGCCGCTGGCGGGCATCGAGCTGCAACGGCACTGGGAGGACATGGCCTTCATCGCCGGCGGCTCCAACTATCATGCGCCGGGGCAGCTTGTCGGCGACCTGATCGCCGGCCGCGCCTCGACCGCGCTCGGCGAAGTCATCCCCTCGTACAAGCCGGGGGTGAAGATGACCGACCTGTTGGAGTGCCTGCCGGGCTTCGTGATCGAGGCGTTCCGCGAGGCGCTGCCGGTGTTCGGCCGCCAGATCGCGAACTACGACCATCATGATGCGATCATGACCGGCGTCGAGACGCGAACCTCTTCGCCGGTGCGGATCACGCGGGGCAAGGACCACCAGAGCCTGAACGTGGCGCAGCTGTTCCCGGCGGGCGAAGGCGCGGGCTATGCGGGGGGGATCCTGTCCGCCGCTATCGACGGGATCAAGACGGCCGAAGCGGTGGCGCGGAGCATGATGGGGGCCTGACTCCCTCGTCATGCTGAACTCGTTTCAGCATCCAACGCTCCACCAGCGATATCCTCCGGGGCGCGTTGGACCCTGAAACGAGTTCAGGATGACGGTTGGGGAATTGGGCCCACAAACGGCTCTTTCCGCCGATGCGCCGCGACGCAACTCACCACGCTCGCAACCACCAGCACGAACGCCGCAGCCTCCAGCGCAGTCGGCCCGCGATGCTCCCAGGCGAAGGCATAGAGCAAGGCGAACAGCGTCTCGAAGGTGATCATCTGTCCGGAAAGCGTGAGGGGCAGAAGCCGGCTCATCCGGTTCCACAGCGCATTGCCGACGATCGAGGCGAACACCGCCACGCCGGCCGATACCGCGACGAACAGCGCCCAGTCACCCGCGCCATGGCCGCGCACGCCCAGCAGCAGTGCGAGCGGGATCAACGCCAGGCTCTGCACGCCGGTGGCGATGCCGATCAGCAGGCTCCAGTCGTGCGAGGACACGGTCTTCACCCGGGCCAGCATATGGTTGTTGTACACCGCATAGGCGCCCCAGGACGCGAGCGCGCCGATCGCGCAGAGCAGGCCGGCGAGCTGGGCGCTGACCGGGCGGGTCGAGGGCAGGAACAGCGCCTGCCAGCCGATGCAGACCGCGCCGGCGGCGCAAAGCAGCAGCGAAGGGGCGAGCCGGGCGAGCGGCACCGCGTCCTTCGCCCGGCTGCCGACGATGGTCACGACGACGGGAAGGAAGCCGATCACCAGCGCGGTGATCGCCGCACCGCCGAGCTGCACCGAGCTGGCAAGGAGGATATAGTAGAGCGTGTTGCCGGAGAGCGCGAGCCAGGCGAGCGCGCGCCACTCCCCTGCCCCCAGCATGGCGGCGAGGCCGCGCCAGCGCGGGGCGATCAGCGCGGCGGAGATCAGGCCATAGGCAAGGTAGCGGCCGATGGTCAGCTCGAGCGGGCCGAAGGCGCGGGACAGTTCGGGCGCGAGGAACACCAGCCCCCAGAGCGCGCCGGCAGCGGCTCCGCACAGCACGCCCAGTACCAGTGATCCGCGTTCATTCGGCATGCGCATTCCCTTCGGGAACGGGGAATATCATCATCATAGCGGGCTGAGCGCTCTTGATTAGTCGTCCGGATGCAACAAAAACTCGCCATATGGCAGGCGAACAGGACAAATCCCCACGAGCGCTCGACTCGTTCGATCGGGCGATCCTTCGACTCGTGCAGGCGGACAACAAGATGCCGCAGCGCAGGATCGGCGAGGCGGTGAACCTGTCGGCGGCGGCGGTGCAGCGGCGGATCGCGGCGATGGAGGCGTCGGGCGTGATCGCGCGCAACGTGGCGATCGTCGATCCCGATGCGGTGCCGCTCACCATCACCTCGATCGTCGAGGTGCAGCTGATCAACGAGCATGCGCCGACGGTGGAACTGGCGCGGCGGATGTTCCTCGACACGCCCGAGGTGCAGCAATGCTATTACGTCACCGGCGGGGTGAGCTTCATGCTGGTGATCGTGACGTCGGACATGCGTGCCTATTCGGCGCTGACCAAAAGGCTGTTCGCGGAGAAGGAATTCATCGCCAGCTATCGCTCGCTGATCGCGCTCGACCGGGTGAAGGCGGATACGAGCATCATCATTCCGTGATTTCCTGGGCTGTTCCCCGACGAAAGCCGGGAACAAGCAGGCTTCACGCCGCCTCGGCCTGGCCTTCCCCGCCGCCCAGCGCGACCGCCTCGATCCAGCAATCGACCTGGCCGGCGATCTTCCGGAGCAGGCCGGCATGGAGGTGGGTGACGTCGGCCATCTCGTCCGGTCCGGCGATGTCGGCGACATCGAGCACCCAGAGATGCTCCGGATTCTCGCGCGCGGCCTTGCGCCACAGCGCGTTGAGGCGGCGGCAGCGCTCAGGGCTGAGATTGTGGGTGAGACGATACTTGCCCTCGGGCGCGTCCCCGGGCGGCAGGACGACCAGCATCCGGCGCTCTTGCTCGATCAGCATGATCAGCATCCGGACGAGGCAGGTCTCGTACAGGCCGATATCGACCAGCGGCCAGCGATCGCCCCAACGGCCGCCCAGATAGTCGACCGCGGCGCCATAGACGAGGAAGGGCGGGAAATCCTGGTCGCGCCAACTGCCGTCGTCCATCATCGCCATCGCGAAGACGCGCGGGTGATGATCGAACTCGATCGCCGGACGGAAGCGGCTGTAATGCGCGATGCCGCCGGACTGGCAATCGAACATGACCCGCACCGCCGGCTCGGCCAGCAATTGCGGCGCCTGTTCGGCGAGGATCGCGGCGCGGACCTGCGGATCGTGGAAGTCGGCATCGGCGATCCAGTCCGGCTCGGTACGGTCGAAGCGGCCGTCCCAGGCGCTGGTGTCGATCGCCGGCCATTTCTCGCGGACCTTGGACAGCGCATAAGCTTCCAGGCCCATATGCATGATCCGGCACGAGAATGTGAAATGGGCGAGCTTCTCCGCGGCGCGATCGACCATGACGAAGCCGACCAGCCCGTGGCGGCCATAGGCATCCCAGGCGAAGATCGACCAGCTGTCGAAGCGGACGACATCGATGATGTCCGCCTCCAGCCGCGCCTGCTCGACGCGCGAGCCGGTATAGTTGAGCTGGTTCGAGCGGTTGATCAGGTCGGCGATGCGGGGCGCGAAATCGAGATTGTCCATGAGATAGGGCGCGCTCGCCTGGAGGCCGCAGCTGCGCAGGAACTCATGGCTGGAGAGCGCGGGCACCGCGGCGCGATCGGCCTTGCGGCGCTCCATCATCCGGTAACGCTCGACGCGGCTCTTGGAAGGCGGGGTGAGCGCGAGCAGGCCGGCGAGGTGATCATCGGCATCCGATAGCGTGATCTCGAGCAGCTGGATCTCGGGGATCGCATGGGCGACTTCGCGCAGGTTCGCCGGGTTGTCGTCGACGAACAGCACATCGGCGGGGCGCAGCTGCATGTCGGCGATGATCGCGCGGATCGCCTCCGGCTTGGGGGTGAAGGCGATATGGGGGAAGACGAACTCGTCCCACAGGCCGAGCTCGCGCAGTTTCGCCTCGGCGGTGGCGTGGTCGTTCTTCGAGCAGATCGAGGAGACGACGCCCCGCGCGTTGAAGGCGCGGACCAGCTCGGCACGGTGCCGGTGCAGCTGTACGGCGTCGCCGTCGGCCAGCGTGCCGGACCAGAGCGTGTCGTCGAGGTCCCAGATGATGAGCTTGAGCATCCTTCATTTTAGGATGCTCGGAGGCTCAGCGGGTCACAGCAGCCCCTGCTCGCGATACCAGGCTGCGGTGGCGGCGAGGCCGGCGGGGGTTTCGACCTGCGGCATCCAGAGATTGGCGGGCGGGCGGCGGCTCGAATCGATCACCCAGTCCTGGTGGCAGAAATAGGCGACGCGGTCGGGGGTGAGCTTGGCGTTCTTGCCGCGCAGCAACCGGTCCAGATGCGCGCCGGCCATCAGCAGCGGACGCGGCAGGGCGAAGCTAGCGACGCGCTTGCCGAGCGCGGTGCCGATCGCCTGCGAGAATTGCTTGTGGCTCCAGCCGGTGGGCGTGCCGTCATCCGCGTCGAGGATCTGGTTGCAGCCATCGGTGGTGGCGAGCGCGAGCAGCAACCGGCCGAGATCACCGACCTCGATCAGCGAGATGCGGCCGCCGCGCGGCATGACGGCAAGGCCCTGTTTCGCCAGCTTGAACAGCTCGAGCATCTCGAGGTCGCCGGGGCCGTAGATGGCGGGCGGGCGGACCATCGCCCAGTCGAGGCCGGACTCCATGACGAGCTTGTCGCCTTCCGCCTTGGACCAGCCATAGGCGGAGAGCTCGGGCTCGCGCGCGGCGAGCGAGGAGACATGGACGAAGCGGCGGACGCCCCTGGCCTTGGCCGCCTCCAGCATGTTGCGGGTGCCGTCGATATTGCCGGCGGCGAAGCCGGCCTTGTCGGGCGCATTGACTACGCCGGCGACATGGATGACCGCGTCGGCGCCTTCGCACAGCTCGGCGAGGGCGGCGGTGTTGTTCAGGTCGCCCTGCACCCAGGCGATACCGGCGCGCTCGGTCTGCGGGCGGCGCGTGAGGGCGCGGACCTGGTGGCCGGCTTCAAGGGCAAGGGCGATCAGGCGGCTGCCGACAAAGCCGGTGCCGCCGGTAAGGGCGATGGTGCTCACAGCAGCGCCATATGGCTGCGGTGGACGAGTGTCGAGCGCGGGGCATAGCCGAGCAGCTCGGCCTGATCCTCGTTGCGGCGGCCGAGGATGCGGGTGGCGTCGTCGCTCGGATATTCGGCAAGGCCGCGGGCGAGCGGCTTACCGTCCGGCCCAGCGATCACGACCAGGTCGCCGCGCGAGAACGCGCCCTCGACGCGGGTGGCGCCGGCGGCGAGCAGGCTGCGGCCCTGCCCCAATGCCCTGGCCGCGCCGGCATCGACATGGATGGTGCCGTGCGCGGTGATGCCGCCGGCCAGCCAGGCCTTGCGGGCGGGGGCTGCCTTCTCGGCGACGAACAGCGTGTGCCTGGCCTCGGCCGAGAGCGGATGCGCGATCCGGCCAGAGGCGATGGCGAGATGCGCGCCCGCGGCATTGGCGATGCGCGCGGCGGCGATCTTCGAGACCATGCCGCCCGATCCCATGCCCGAGGCCGAGCCCCTGTCGGCCATGTTCTCGATCGCACCGTCGATCCGCTCGACGCGCGGGATGTGGACGGCGCCGGGCAGCGCGGGATTGCGGTCGTACAGGCCGTCGATGTCGGAGAGGAGCACCACGCCCCCTGCCCCGGCCGCCTGGGCGACGCGGGCGGCGAGCCGGTCATTGTCGCCGAAGCGGATCTCCTCGGTGGCGACGCTGTCATTCTCGTTGAGCACCGGCACGACGCCCAGGCCGAGCAGCCGGTCAAGCGTGGCGGCGGCATTGAGATAGCGGCGGCGATCCTCGAGGTCGCCCAGGGTGACGAGCATCTGCGCGGCGGTGAGGCCGTTCGCGCCAAGCACGTCCGCCCAGACGCGGCTCAGCTCGATCTGGCCGGTCGCCGCGGCGGCCTGCGCATCCTCGAGGCTGGCGCGCCCGCCCCGGGCAAGCTTGAGGCGCCGGGCGCCGAGCGCGATCGCGCCCGAGGAGACCACCGCGACCTGCTGCCCTTCGCGCACGCGGGCGGCGATGTCGGCGGCAATGCCCTCCAGCCATTCCCTGCGCACGCTGCCATCCGGATCGACCAGCAGGGCCGAACCGATCTTGACGACGATGCGCGGGCAGGAAGCAGGCGGGAAGAGCGACATGGGCGCCGCTATATGGCCCCCGATCCGCCACGACCAGACAGGAACGCTTGGGGCATCCGCCCCGCCAGCTATTCCTCGGTGCGCAGGAGGACCGCCTCGCCGATCATCAGGAACAGCAGGAACGGTGCCCAGGCGGCGAGGAACGGCGGATAGGCGCCGAGATTGCCCATCGCGAGCGCGAAATTGTCGGCGACGAAATAGAGGAAGCCGAGCGCCATGCCGATCACCGCGCGGACGAACAGCTTGCCCGAGCGCGCCAGGCCGAAGCCCGCGACGGCGCCGAGCAGCGGCATCAGGATCGCCGAGAGCGGGCCCGAGAGCTTGTGCCACAACGCGCCTTCCAGCGCCTCGGTCTGGCGGCCGGCGACCTGCAGGTCCCCGATCGCCTGGTAGAGCGTGCCGAACGACATGCTGTCTGCATCGACATGCGCCAGGGTGAACTGGTCCGGGCGGATATTATGGCCGATCACCACGCTGCCGACCTTGGCCTTCTGCCCGGTCGCGATGGTGAAGCGCTCGGCATTGTCGACGCGCCAGCCATCGCCATCGCGCACGCCGTGCGGCGCGGTGAGAATCCCGGTCAGCGAACGGTCCTGCCGCTCATAGACGGTGATGCCATAGAGCTGCGCGCCGTCGCCGCGCCCGCGGATCTGCTGGACCTGGATCAGGTTGTTGTCACCCTTCACCCAGACATTGCTGCGATCACCGCGATCGATCGGCAGCGGGGCGTAGTTGACCTTCTTCCACTGCTCGAGCGTGGAAGTGGCGCGCGTGACGATCCGGTCGTTGAAGGCGAAGGAGATCGCCGCCACCACCATGCCGGTGAGCAGCAGCGGCGCCAGCACCTGATGCGCCGAAAGCCCCGAGGCCTTCATCGCGATCACTTCGCTGTTCTGGTTGAGCTGGCTGAGCGTCAGGATCGAGCCGAGCAGCACCGAATAGGGCAGGAAGGTCGCAGCGATCTGCGGCACGCGCAGGCTGACATAGCGCCAGATCTCGGCATCGCCGTTGCCGGCATAGGCCAGGATCGTGTTGCTCTCGGTCAGCAGGTCGAGCGACTGGAGGATCAGCACCAGCGCACCGAGGATGGCGAAGGTGCGCGTGAGGAACATCCTCGCCATGTAGGTGGACATGGTCCGGGACGGGAAAAGGCTCAGGATCATGCCGCGGCCTCATCCCTGCGCAGCTTGCGCCGCCGCCCGGGCATGTAGCGCAGGACGAACTTGGTGAGCTTGGAGAACATCTTTTCGAGCCCGCCGATCGGCTGGCCGCCCGGCACATAGGCGATCTGATAGTACATCCACATCACCAGCCCGCAGAACAGCGAGAACGGGCCCCACAGCGCGATGATCGGATCGACGGCGCCGCTGGCCCCGAACGACTGCCCGAACTCGTTGATCTTGTGATAGGTCACGATCATCACGATCGACAGGAACACGCCGAGCGCCGAGGTCGAGCGCTTGGGGGGCACGCCGAGCGCCACCGCGAGGAACGGCAGCAGGAACATCGACACGACTTCCGCCAGGCGGAAGTGGAAGGCGGCGCGGCTGGTCTCGCGATCCTCCTCGCTCGACTGCGGATTGCGGCCGATCACCGCGAGCTCGGGCAGGGTCCGCTCGATATTCTTGCCGCCACGAGTGCGGAACTGCTCGTACTTGGGCAGCGGAATCGGCAGGTTGTGCGTGGTGAAGGTCAGCACGCGCGGCACCGGCGAGCCCTTGTCCTGATGGACGAGCGTACCGTTCTGCAGGCGGAAGATGATGACGTCGGGATCATCCGAGCGCAGGAACTGGCCGCTCTGCGCGGTGACCGCGACCGGCGTGCCGTCCTTCGTCATCATCTGCACGAAGATGCCCGAGAGCTTGCGGCCCTCGTCCTTGCTCTCCTCGATGCGCATGGTCATCTTGGCGCCGAAGCTGGTGAACTCGCCCACCTTGATCGAGGCACCGAGCGCGCCCGAGCGCAGCTCGAAGCGGAGCTGCTCGTAATTGTAGCGCGACCAGGGCTGGACGAAGCCGACGATCGCCAGGTTCAGCGCCGCCAGCGCCAGCGCATACATGAAAGGCACCTTGAGCAGGCGGGTATAGCTGATCCCCACCGCGCGCAGCACGTCGAGCTCCGACGAGGTGGCAAGGCGGCGGAAGGCGAGCAGACAGCCCAGCATCAGGCCGATCGGGATGCCGAGTCCGAGATATTCGGGAAGCAGGTTGGCGAGCATCCGCCAGACGACGCTGACCGGGCCGCCCTCGGTTGCGACGAACTCGAACAGCCGCAGCATGCGGTCGAGCACCAGCAGCATTGCCGAGATCAGCAATGTCGAGATCAGGGGCACCGCGATCAGCCGCGCCATGTACCGATCGATCGAGTTCATCTGCGCGCGACGGTTGCCTTGGTTTCTTCTCGCCGGCGCATGCGAGCGCCGCCTCCATGAACCGAAAGCCTATACCTCCGGTTCCCGGCAGCGCCAGCAGGAAAGTTGCGCGTCAGTAGCGCGAGGACGGATTCCTGGGCGTCACATCGGCACCTTTCGGATCGAGCTTGCCCCTGTCGGGATCGATCATCGGTGCGGCCGCCGCCGACTGGGCCTGGCGCTGGCGCATCTGCTCGACCTGGCGCTGCCCTTCGGCATAGCCCGGCCGGGCACGCAGCTGGCGATCGAAATCGAGGAAACGCTCGACCGAGCTCACTGCCCTGCCATTCTCGATCTGGACGATGAACTCGTCGAGCACCTTCTCCATCGCCGCGCGGACCTGCGGGTTGTAATTGGCCATGGCGGCCCTGCCCTTGAAGTCCGCATCGAAGGAAAGCTTCGTCTTGCGGCCGTCCTCCAGCGGCTCGAAGCGCAGCCTGAGGTGGATCGCCTCCGCCCCGTCATTGCTGACGCGATAATCGATCTCCTTCGAATCGACGCTCGTCACCTTGGGCCAGCTCACGCCCTTTTCCGGCGTCGCGCCGCCGGGGCCATAGCCGGTCCAGCTCTCCTTCGCGCCGTTCAGCACCAGGTCGAAGCCGCGCCAGGTATCGTGCGGCGTCGCATTCACCGTGCGGACGATGTCCGGCGCCTGATAGGCAGACACCGCATAATAGCCTCCGCCGCCCAGCAGCGCGCACCCGATCAACACCTCACGGATCATTTGCCCCAATCCCCGGCCTGTTTCGGCGGCGATTGTCCCGCGCCAGCGTAAATAGTCCGTCACCATGGGGTGACGAATTTGCGACATTCGCCTATGGGCCTGCGATGCATTTCCTGGACCAGGCAAAGATCTTCGTCCGCTCCGGCGCGGGCGGCCCGGGCGCCGTCAGCTTCCGGCGCGAGAAGTTCATCGAATATGGCGGCCCCGACGGCGGCAATGGCGGCAAGGGCGGCGACATCGTGTTCGAGGCCGTTGCCGGCCTCAATACGCTGATCGACTTCCGCTACACCCAGCATTTCCGTGCGCCGCGCGGCCATGGCGGCGCGGGCTCGAACCGCACCGGCGCGGGCGGCGACGACCTTGTCATCAAGGTGCCGATCGGCACCCAGATCCTCGCCGATGACGAGGAGCGCTCGCTGCTGCTCGACCTGACCGAGGAGGGCCAGCGCGTCGTCTTCCTGCGCGGCGGCGACGGCGGCCGCGGCAATGCGAGCTACAAGACCTCGACCAACCGCGCCCCGCGCCAGCACGGCACCGGCTGGCCGAGCGAGGAAGCCTATGTCTGGCTGCGCCTGAAGCTGCTCGCCGATGCGGGTCTGGTCGGGCTGCCCAATGCCGGCAAGTCGACCTTCATCAATCAGGTGACCAACGCCCAGGCCAAGGTGGGCGCCTATGCCTTCACCACCACCCGCCCCCAGCTGGGCGTGGTGCGCCACAAGATGCAGGAATTCGTTGTCGCCGACATTCCCGGCCTGATCGAAGGCGCGGCGGAAGGCGCCGGCATCGGTGACCGGTTCCTCGGCCATATCGAGCGCTGCCGAGTGCTGCTCCACCTGGTCGACGCCAATGACCCCGATGTCGCCGAGAGCTACCGGATCGTGCGCGGCGAACTCGAAGCCTATGGCGCGGGGCTGGTCGACAAGCCGGTGATCGTCGCGCTCAACAAGATCGACACGCTTGACGACGAGCTGATCGCGGCGCTTTCCGCCGAGCTGGAAGAAGCCAGCGGGAGCACGGTGATCCCGATCTCCGGCGCCAGCGGCGTCGGAGTCGACTGGGTGCTCGACAAGCTGCTCGAGGAAATCGGCGGCGAGCATGACAAGGTCGCCGAAGACGACGAGGGCGAGGAAGCGATCGAATGGTCGCCGATTTGAGGTTCTGACGCCGAAACCCTCGTCACCCCGGCCTTGAGCCGGGGTGACATTGGAATGAATCCAAAAAACGCAAAAAGGCCGGGCATCGCTGCCCGGCCTTTTCTGTTTCAGCCTGTCCGCTGGCTCAGCGGGCGCCCATCGTGCTGGCGGCGAGGCGGTGCATCAGCCCGCGCAGCGTGGGATAGTTGGCCTTGTGATAGGCCGACGCCTCTTCCAGCGCGGTCGAGATGCGCCGGTGCGCCTCGTCCAGCGCGTGATAGGGCAGGCTCGGCAGCAGATGGTGCAGCGCGTGGTAGCGCAGGCCGACCGGCGCCCAGAGATAGGCCAGGAAACCCGGCGTCGGCACGTTGACGCTGTCGAGATACTGGGCCGTCACGGTGAGCGGCTCGCCGTCATTCTCCCAGAGATGCGCCACGAGGGTGCGGACCTGGTTGATCACCGCCACGCCGGCGACCACCGCAAGGTAGACGCCGAAGGCGTGCAGCGAGACAACACCTGTCGCCACCGCGGTGATCAGCGCGATCGAGAAGATGCACGCGCCGGCTTCCTGCCAGTACCACTGGGTGCGGAACTCGCCCTCGGGCGCACGGCGCGAGAATTTGGGGTTGATCTGCAGGCCCGAATATTTCGCGACGACGAGGCGGCGCAGCGGCGGGATCACCAGCGACAGCGGGGTGAGCACGCCGAAGCGGATCAGCATCGCCACCGGCAGCAGCATCGAGACGAGCAGGAACATCGGCAGCGTCCACGGCTTCATCAGCGCGAGCGGCAGATATTCGGGATCCTCGACCGTGCCATAGCGGGTGCGCGCATGGTGCATGGTGTGCACGCCCTCGTACATGAACGAGGGCACGAGCAGCGGCACGCCAAGGATAAGGTTCCACACCAGCCGGAAGTTCGGCAGCAGCGAATGCTTGAGGTGCGTGATCTCGTGGATGAACAGGCTGGCGCGATAGAGCGCGAGCACCGCCACCACGCCGGCGACCAGCGCCAGCGGCCAGGTCGGCGCCAGGATCGTCGCGGCGAAAGCGGCATAGCCGATGCCGGCCGAGACGAGCATGTCCGTCCAGTAGATGCGCTTGTTGGGCGTGTGCAGGTCGCGCGTCAGCTCGGCCGCCGCGCGCAGCATCGCGCGATCGTCGGGCACGCCGGAAAGCTTGATACGCGCCGATGCCGGGGCCGTTTCCAGCTCCGCATCGTCGATCTTCAGGGCAAGCGATTTCGTCATGATGTCTGCCATTTGGCGGGAGATAGTGGCTTTATGGTGGCATTCCAGGGGTCAGGTGGAGGCATCTCCCGCCCCGAAACGCCGCGCTTGACACTGGCCCCGTGGCGGAAGACTGCATTGCGCTGAATCAAACCAACAGAAGGGCTTTTCCCTTGCCCAGCGGCCCGCTCAGCATCCGTCCCGTCTCTTCCAAGCGCGACACCAAGCAGTTCATCGAGATCGCCTATCGCCTCAACGGCAACGACCCGCACTGGGTGCCGCCGCTGCGCGACGAAGTGGCGGCGACGATCAGCCCGAAGAAGAATGGCTGGTTCAGCCATGCCGAGGCGCAATATTTCCTCGCCGAGCGCGACGGGGAGACGGTGGGCCGCATCTCGGCGCACATCGACTTCCTGGCGCTGGAAATGCCGCCCGAACAGGGCTTTGGCCCGGGCACCGGCTTCTGGGGCCTGTTCGAGGCGGAAGACCAGAACGCCGCCAAGGCGCTGATCAACGCCGCCGAGGACTGGCTGCGCGGCAAGGGCATGACCAAGGCGCTCGGCCCGGTCAGCCTGTCGATCTGGGAGGAGCCCGGCCTGCTGGTGAAGGGGCATGACCACTCCCCCACCGTGCTGATGGGCCATCATCCGGCGCATTATCAGGCCTGGATCGAGGCGGCAGGCTACAAGGAAGCCAAGAAGCTGCTCACCTATGAGCTCGACGTCACTCAGCAGTTCCCGCCGCTCGTCCAGCGCATCGTCGCGGCCGGCGAGAAGAACGAGCGCATCAACGTGCGCATGGTCGACAAGTCGAAGTTCGACCAGGAAGCCGAGATCATCCTCGCCATCCTCAACGATGCATGGTCGGACAATTGGGGCTTCGTGCCGCTGACGCCGCCCGAAATCGCCGATGTGGGCAAGAAGCTGAAGCCGCTGGTGTTCAACGACCTGATCCGCATCGCCGAATATGACGGCGAGCCGGTGGCGTTCATGGTCACCCTGCCCGATCTCAACGAGCCGCTGAAACCGCTCAAGGGTTCGCTGCTCCCATTCGGCTGGGCCAAGCTGCTGCTGTGGCTGCGGCGCCCCAAGGCGCGTACCGCACGCGTGCCGCTGATGGGCGTGGTCAAGCGGCTGCAGAGCTCGCGCATGGCGAGCCAGCTGGCCTTCATGATGATCGAATATATCCGCCGCGCCGCGGTGGAGACCTATGGCGCGAGCCGGGGCGAGATCGGCTGGATCCTGGACGACAACCAGGGGATGAATGCGATCGCCAGCGCGATCGATTCCCGCATCAACCGCGAGTACGTCATTTACCAGAAGCCGCTCTGACGGCGCTGGTCCTGCACGGCCACGACCGGCCTGTTCCCGGTTGCAATGGGAACAGGCCGGTGCCGGCCTGGGGACCGGAAGAGCGCTACCCGCGGCGGCGAACGCTTACAAAGCCGCCGCGGGCGCCCTCCCTGGGCTTCAGCGCGCCTGCTTCTTCAGCTCGAGCGGGTCGACACCCTGGTCGAGCCAGTCGGCCCGGGTACGGCATTCCTGCTTCTGGATGCGCGTTCCGGTCGCAGCTTCAAGATAGATGCAGTATTTGCGGCTGTCGGCCTTCGCCGCAGCAACCTCCTGCTTTGACTTGACCGGATCATTCACGGCAGCGGCGGCGGGGGAGACGGCACCGGCGACGAGAGTTGCACCAGCCAGCAGGGCGGCTGCGGCGGAGAAAATGGACTTGCGGGTCATGATGGGGATTCCTTGGGATCGGGGGGCACGAGCGGGCGAACGGTTGAATGCGAGGGGGCGTCGCGAACCGTTCGCCGCACGGGGACGGCGGGGGCCGCTCAGTCCTTCTTGAGGGGATCCTTGCCGGTCAGCGCGATCCAGTCGGCGCGGGTGTGGCACTCGCGCTTCGGGAACATCGTGCCGGTCGACGGGCCCTGGACGCAGTACTTCTTCTGCATCGCCTTGTCGGACTGATCGTCGGACTTCTTCGGGGCTTCCTTGGCCGGATCATTGCTGCGCGCCATGGCGGGCGAAACCGCGCCGGCGACCAGGGTAACGGTGGCCGCGAAGGCCAGGCAGGCGGACTGGATGGGCTTGCTGATCATATCCTCAACTCCTCTACTTGCAGACATGACAGGCGCTCCTTCCCGCCTGTGCTCCATGCTTCGCAATCGGCGTGCCAGTTTTGAGAGTTTCGGAAATTCAATGACTTAGCCCATTATGACTAAGTGATGACGTGCTATAGCACGGTAATACACGCCAAATATTGGGATTTTCGCTGACCCGCCGTCCGGAAACGGACAATGGCACCGTCCGGAAGCGGACGCGGCGGACAGGCCGGCGTCGTCCGGAGCCGCTTGCAATGTAGGATTTCGCCTGTTTGGCTCATGCGGCCGGGCGCAGTATCGGCCGCTCTTTGACGCTGTTGGACGAATAGGATCCCGCGCACGTAACAAGGTTGCGTAGCGCGCCGTAATCCAAGGTATCCGGCCGGCCTGGAGCCGGCCAGAAACGCTTCCTGGCCTGTACTTCGTGTACTTTCGCGAGTCGGAGCCGAGCGCGTGTTGGAACTAGCGGAGCGAGACCCAGGTCGGCGCGTGATCGCTGGCCTTTTCCCGGCCGCGATATTCCTTGTCGACACCGGCGCCCAGGAAGCGATCGGCGGCGATCGGGCTGAGCAACAGGTGATCGATGCGGAAGCCCGCATCACGCTGCCAGGCGCCCGCCTGATAGTCCCAGAAGGTCCAGATGCCGCCGCTCGGATACCGGGTGCGCAGCGAATCGGTCCAGCCCTGGGCGAGCAGGGCGCGGTAGCGCTCGCGGCTCTCGGGCTGCATCAGCGCATCCTCCTGCATGGCGCGCACCGAGAAGGTGTCGTCGTCATTGGGGATGACGTTATAGTCCCCCGCCAGCACCACCGGTCGCTCCTCGGCGAGCAGCGCGCGGGCACGATCGGCCAGCCGCTCCATCCACTTGAGCTTGTAGTCGAACTTGGGACCCGGCTGGGGATTGCCGTTGGGCAGGTAGATCGAGGCGACGACCAGCTCGCCGATCTCGACTTCGATATAGCGGCTATGGACATCCTCGGGATCGCCCTCGAGCCCGCGCTGGCGCTCGACCGGCTGCTGCCCCTTGGCCAGCACCGCGACGCCGTTGAACCCTTTCTGGCCATGCCAGACCGCGCCGTAGCCTAGGGATTCGAAATCCCCCACCGGGAGCGTTTCGTCGGAGCTCTTGAGCTCCTGCAGGCAGACCACATCGGGCTGCTGCTCGCGCAGATACTCGGTCAGGCGTTCCAGGCGCGCCTTGATGCCGTTGACATTGTAGGTGACGATCTTGGGCAAGGTCTCTTCCGCCTCAGACCGAGAAGCTGGTGCCGCAGCCGCAACCGGACGCGGCATTGGGATTGATCACGGTGAAATGCGCGCCGCCGAGATTGTCGACGAAATCGACGCTCGACCCGCGCACCAGATCGAGGCTGATCGAATCGACGACCAGCTTCACCCCGTCGAGCTCCGCCACGCTGTCATCGCCTTCCACCGCGTCGGCGAAGCCGAACTTGTACTGGAAGCCCGAACAGCCGCCCCCCTCGACCGAAAGGCGCAGGATCGCCGGCTTGCCCTGCTTCGTCGCAATCGCCGCGACACGGGCGGCGGCGGACGGGGTCAGGCCGATCTCGGGCTGGGTAAGCGTTGCCATGGCGCCGAGATAGGGTAGCGAGGCCCGCGAAGCAATGCATGCGGGCGGCAACCGGAGGGGCACCGCCCTGCCCGGCCTAGAGCACCCAGCCGCCATCGATGGTAAGACTCTCGCCGGTCATGTAGCCGGCATCCGGCCCGGCCAGCCAGGCGATCAGCCCGGCAATCTCGGCCGGGCGCCCCACCCGCCGCATCGGGCTCTTCTCGACGAGCATGTCGAGCGCATCGGCGGTCATGTCGGTCGCCGTCGGGCCCGGCTGGACATTGTTGACGCTGATCCCGCGCGGCGCGAGATCGAGCGCGATCCCCTTCACCATCGCCGCGACCGCTGCCTTGGTGAACTGATAGACGCTCGAGCCAGGGAAACCGGTGCGCACCGCAGTGTTGCTGCCGATCGTGATGATCCGCCCGCCCTCGGGCAGATGCGCCGCGGCAGCCTGGATCGCGAGGAAGACGCCGCGGATGTTGATCGCGATCATCTGGTCGAGCTCTTCCAGGCTGACCGTATCGACCGGGCCGAGCCGCAATATGCCGGCATTGACCACGACGGTATCGAGACCGCCGAAATGCGCCACCGCCTGCTCCACCGCCGAACGGATCGCGGCGGGATCGGCGCTGTCAGCCTGGATCGCCAGCACCTCGCCGCCCGCTTCCCCGATCTTGCCGACCAGCGCACCGGCCGCATCGGGCCGCGAGACATAGGTGAAGGCGACGGCATGGCCCTCCTGCGCCAGCCGCTCGACCGCGGCCGCGCCGATCCCGCGCGAGCCGCCGAACACCAGCGCGACCTTGCGCGCTGCACCTGCTTGAACGTTCATCTGGATTTCCTTTCTTGATAGATCAGTCAATAATTGGGCAAATGAAGATATTCCCGGACGACGCGCCGCAGTCTCAGCCCTTGCGCAGGCGATCGACGGCGAACCGGGCCATGGCGGCGAGATCCTCCGAACCGGCGCCACCGCGCGCGGCGAGCTGGAGCCCGGTCATGGTCATCTGGATGAAGGCCGCGGTCTGGACAGAATCGAGACCGGGATCGATCTCCCCCGCCCCCTGCCCCTCGCGGATACGGTCGGCGATGCGCGTGCCGAGCAGGGAGCCGGCCTTGCCGCGCTGCTCGACCAGCGCCGGATCGCCGGTGCCGAACTCGCTCACCGAGCCCACGCCCATGCAGCCAAGCGCACGCTCGGCGTCGTCCTGGGGCGTGAGGCCGTGCAGCAACTCGTACAGGCCCTCGATCGGCGATGCCCGGGAATCCAGCCGCCTCAGGTGCCCGCTTATCGTGCCGCGCTGATAGGCGGCCAGCGCCTCGCGATAGAGGTCCTGCTTGCCGCCAAAGGCGTTGTAGAGGCTCTGACGCCCGATCCCCATCGCCTGGATCAGATCGTCGGTGGAGGTTGCCGCAAAGCCCTTGGCCCAGAAGACGCGCATCGCCTTCTCCAGAGCCGCATCCCGATCGAATTCGCGTGGTCTCGCCATGGTCGCGACTTAAGAATTGTGGAACGATTAGTCAATAACAGATAATCGGAACCGCTATGGCGCGAAGCTGCCCCTCCGCATTGTCGCCTCGCCCTGCTCAAGCTAGCCTTCCAACCTGGGGGGCGCCGATCCGCAATCGGCCGCAAAAGGGGGAGCGTTGATGAGCGAGGCAGCCGAGCGGATCATAGACAAGTTGCTGGCCCGCTATCGCCGGGACGCCGTGCTGCTCCACCGCCCCTATCCGCCGCACACCGCGCCGCGGACCAACAGCAAGTTCGGCGGACTGCCCAGGCTGCCCGAGCATCATGAATGGCCGCGCATGCCATCGGGGGTACCGCTCCATTTCCTCGCCCAGATCGATTGCGCGGACATCGGCCATCCATCGCCGCTTCCGGAGCGCGGCGTGCTGTTCTTCTTCGGTCGAAGCGATGACGAGCAGGTCTGGTATGCGGATCGGCCGCACGAAGCCTGCCGGGTGCTCTATGTCCAGGATGCGTTCGCGCTGACGCCGCCGCGTGCGGCCCCGGACGATCTTCCGCCCATCGGCGGCTTCTATCCGCCGCCCTTCGCCCGGCCCTTTCTCCGCGACGGCGAACCCGGCCCCAATCTCTATGTCGAATGGCCGATCCAGCCGCTTCGGTTCGACAGCTGGCCGGACGGCAGTGCGGTACACGAGGCGATCTCGCCTCCCTTCGACTGGGGACGGCTCAACCCGGCGCGACTGTTCGGGAAGCCACGCTTTCCGGCATGGGTGGAGCGTGCCGGCGAAATCGAGGAGATTGTCGAGGAATATGACGAGGTGCTGGAGCGCAGGCGGGACGCCGAATATTACCGCGCGACGCAAGAGCCCCGGCCCGAGCAGGAATGGAACGGGCATTCGACCGCGGTCGCGCTGCAGCTCTACGGCGACGACGCTGCGCCCGATGCCTTTCCGCAGCTCTGGTCGCATGTCGATTTCTTCTGCCGGGCGCTCACCACGCAGATCGCGGCTGGCCGGACCGGTTTCGACGACCCAGCCGCTACGACCTCAGCTGCGCAGGACTGGATCGCACGGGCTCGCGGCAAGCCGGCGAGCGATACGGTGGCCGGCGCGGACCGTGCCGATTTCCGTGCCTGGATCGCATCGCTGCCCAGGCACCCAAGCTTTCCGTTCAATGGTATCGTCTCGAATTCCATCACCGAGGCGAGCGCCTCCGTCATCCGCGCCTTCGCCGGCAATCCCGAGCGCGCGTCGCTGATTTCCCGGTCGACCTATGACATCATGGCGCCGCTGTTCTGCGGGGGATCCGTGTTCGGCGTCCAGTTCTCGCAGATGCTCGGCCATGCGCCTTCCGCCCAGGAAGCGCTATCCGTGAACGATCCGACCGTCTGCCTGTTGAGCCTGTCGACGGACGGCGGGCTCGGCTGGATGTTCGGTGATGTCGGCGAATGCACCTTCTGGATCACGCCCCAGGACCTGGCGCGCCGCGATTTCAGCCGAACCTGGGGGACGATCGAGGGACACTGATATCCCCCGGCCGCCTCAGAACGACAGCCGCACCCGCCCCATCACCCGGTCTCCGCTATTGCCGAGATCGGCAAAGGGCGAGCTGGTCGTCCGGCGGGCGAAGTCGGTGCCGACATAGTCGATACCGAGCGTGAAGGGGAACTTGTTGAACTCCAGCCCCAGCCGCCAGTCGGTATAGGTGCCGAGCGGACGCAGGCGAGCGGCGCGGAGCGGATCGTCGGTGGTACCCGAGCTGCGGCCGATCGAGGCCGAGGCGGAAAGCGGCGTCGCCGGGACACCGGCATTGGCGGAGGCGAAGACGTAGAGATTGTCGCCGCCGATCGCGCGCTGGTCGGGCGCATAGACGGCGCCGGCACCGAGCTGGAGCGGCCCCAGCGTGTAGCTGGCGCGACCGCCGAGCTCGACATAGTCCATCCGCTCGCGCGCGCCGGTGAAGACATGGGCGGTCACATGGCCGCGCAGCCGAAACGGGCCGGCATCGGTTGCCGCGCCCAGTTCGAGGTCCGCCACCGCATCGGCGCCGGCATGCCGGGTCGAATCGCGGGTGCTGACGATGCGCGCGGAGGCGTCGAGCGCGCCGAGCGCGACCAGCGCATCCGCCGATGCCGCCACGCGGCCCTCGCTCCAGCTGAGGCCGCGACGGCTCTCGTCGGTCGCGAGCTCGACGCCGCCGGACAGGTCCTGGGCATGCGCCGCACCGCCGACCAGGGCCGGAAGCAGCGCGACCAGCGATATGAACTTGATACGCTTCACCATCATCCTCTTCAGCGGCCCGCGCCCCTCGGCTCGATCGCCGCCTTCAGCACGTCCCGGTCCTCCCCGGCGACCGCCAGCAGATGCGTGCGGATCTCCTCGGCGCGGCGGGCGACTTCGCGGTTCACCGCGGTGTCACTGGCGCCGCACCAGCCGGGACGGCTGCCTGCGAGGATCGCCTTGCGATCGATACTCCGGCTCAAGCGCTGTGCCTCGCCGAAACGTGCCTCGCGATCGATGCGCAGATGCGCCCGCCAGCTGCAACGCAGTGTCGACGGAACGCCCGCCTTGGCGACCGAGCCGAGCTGGCGACGGACCAGCACGACGCGCGCGCGGTAATGCGTGTCGACGCTTTCGCCGGCGTGATCGAAGCGGGCGCGATGCTCGAGGGTGGAATGGACCGGTTCCGGGGCTGCAAGCGCCAGCCCGAGCGCGAGAACGATGCTCATGGGTTCATCTCCTGCGGCGCACCGGCTCTTGGCGGCCGGCGTCTGTCAGGCGGATGGAGAAGGCTTGGGGCGGGCGCAACCGGGCGAGGTGCGGAGGAAACACTTCTTCACAATGCGTGGGGAGGCATGCCCCCCGGGGGATGCCATTCCCTATCCTTTCGTCATTCCCGCGAAGACGGGAATCCATTCTGGCGAGCAGCAGTGAGTCTCGTTGCCACCAGCGGCAATGGATCCCCGCCTTCGCGGGGATGACGATAAGAAGGGCGAGGATGACGATGGGGAGGACAAGCAGGTCGACCGCCCCCAAAAAGAAAAGGGGGCCGCCTTCGCGGGCAGCCCCTCTTCCTCTCCTGAAATCAGGCTTACTTGTTCTTCGCCGGGCCGCCGACGCCGCCCTGGACGCGGTCCTGCACCGAGGCGAGATACTCGCCGGTCTGCAGGAAGGGGATCGGGTTCACGGCCTTGCCATCGACGCGCACCTCATAATGGAGGTGGCTGCCGGTCGAGCGGCCGGTCGAGCCCATCAGGCCGATCAGCTGACCGCGCTTCACGCGGGTGTTGTCGGCGACGAGGATCTTCGAGAGGTGACCATAGCGCGTCTCGATGCCGCGGCCATGGTTGATCTGGACGAGGTTGCCATAACCGCCCTGGCGGCCGGCATGGCTGATGACGCCGTCGGCGGTCGCGTAGATCGGGGTACCGATCGCGCCGGGGATGTCGACGCCGGCGTGCATCGCCGCGGTGCCGCGGAACGGATCCGAGCGGACGCCATAGTTCGAGGTGAAGGTGAGCTTGTCGACCGGCTGCATCGACGGGACCGAGATCACCGTCTGCTCGAGCACGTCGAGCTTCTTCCAGGTGACGAACAGCGCGCGGAACTGGGCGTCGGCGGCTTCGGCCGAAGCGTCGCTGCCATTGGCGCCGTCATTGTCGATCGGCTCGTACGGGCCGCCCATCGCGGGGACCTTGACGTAGCGCTCGGGCGACAGGCCGAGGCGGCGGAGTTCGCCGGCGGTGCGCTGGTAGCGGGCTTCGCCGGCGGCGCGGGCCTTGCCGGCCATCGCGACCTGGCGGGCCTCGACCTGCTTGAGCGGGGCGAGGACTTCGCTGGCGACGGCGCTGGTGCGGGCCGAGGTATTGGGGAGCGGCTGCTCGATCACGGCACGATCGCCCTTGCCGGTGAGCGTGGCGCTGATCAGGGCCTGGTGCTGCTCGACGCGCGCGGCCTGGAGGCGGGCGGCCTCCTTGGCGGCGGCGACATCGGCCTGCATCTTCTCGACCTGATCGCGCATCTGGGCGACCTGCGCCTCGGGCGACGAGGGCGTGCCGGTCACGCCGCTGATCGCGATCGCGCCGACGGCGGCCTGGGCCACGCCATAGGCGGAGAACAGCACGGTGACGGTGCCCACGCCTGCGAGCAGCGCCTGGGTGCGTCCGGCGATGCTGAAGCGCTTCAGGTCGCGGCCGTCATGGAAAATAAAATCGCGGGTAGTGAAGAAAGCACGGAACCGCTGAGCAGCAGTAGCGGTTTTGGTGTTCGACGCCTTGGCCATGATTCCCCGGCAAGTTCATGGAAGTCAGCACCGAAAAGCGACCCGGCGACCGTACTTCATTTATCCACTGTCGCAGCAAGCAGCCCCTCCGCCTTCTGGACGGATGGCTTTTGGCCAGATGGATCAGGTCGTCGCAAGAGGTTGGTAATATTCCCGGGACAAACCGGCTGAGTCGCGCGCCGAGTCGTTGAACGGAGGCTTAATTGCTCCGCGAAAGTGACGTGCAACCAGCGCATGCCATGTTGCATGCGGGACACGGCCCAATTCGCGACAACGCGATTCGAACCAGGTGGTTCCCGCCCGGACATGGCGAATTTCATCGTTGACGATCCGTGTGAGGATGCGGGTGGTAACTGCATCATCCGCGGCGGAAAATCGCTCGATCGTGGCCGGCGTGACGTCTAGCCCGCGCGCTTCCAGCACCATCGGCACCACGGCGAGGCGGGCGAGCGAATCATGCGCGGTCTCGGCGGCGGCATCCCACAGCCCGTCATGCGCGGGCATGGCGCCGTAGAAGCTGCCGAGGCTTTTCAGCCGCCGATCGAGCAGGACGAAGTGCATCGCCTCGTCGGCGCCCACCCCCATCCAGTCATCGGTGAAGCCGCGCGGATATTCGCCGCCGAAGCGGCCTACCGCGTCGAACGCCAGGTCGATCGCGGAGAACTCGATATGGGCGAGCGCGTGGATAAGCGCGATGCGGCCGCGTTCGGAACCGCCCTTGCCGCGCTTGGGCATGCGGTTGGGCGGGAGCAACTCAGGCCGGTCCGGGCGCGCCGGGCGGTCGGGCATCGCCACATCGAAGGCGAAGGCGAGCCGGCCAAGCCGCCAGTCGCGCGCGGCGGCGCGGGCGGCCTTGACCTTGGCGGCCGGCGCCGCTGCGGTGAGCACCGCGCGGCAGGCTTCGGCAACGCTGGGGGTCATGTCAGGCGCGGTCCGATCCGGGGGCACAACCCTGCGGCATCTCCGGCGCGGGACCGTCGCCGAACTGCACCGGCATCGGGAACCAGCGGTTGCGCCCCTCCCCATCGCCGGCCGGCCATTTGAGCCCGCGCACCCAGTCGAGCACCGCCTTGTCGCGCGCCGCATCGCCCTTCGAATCGAGCAGGAAGGCGTCCACCTTGCCCTCGCGGTCGATCCTCACGCAGACCAGCGCCGCCGTATTGAGCAGCGCGCGCGGCACCGCCGGCAGGTCCTGTGCCTGGGCGGCGGTGGGCGCGAACGCCAGCGCCGCCAGCGGGGCGAGCAGCCAGCGCATCAGCGGGCCTGCATTTCCTTGATCGATTCGAGCACGTCCACGGCATGGCCAGGCACGCGCACCCGGCGCCAGGCGCGGAACAGCTTGCCTTCCTCGTCGAACAGGAAAGTCGAACGATCGATGCCCATGTAGCGCTTGCCGTAGAGCTGCTTCTCCACCCACACGCCGAACGATTCCATCGCCGCGCCCGAAGTGTCGGTGGCGAGCGGCACGGTGAGGTCGTACTTGTTGATGAACTTCTGGTGCTTGATCGGCGGATCCTTCGACACGCCCAGCACCTCGGCGCCGAGCGCGGTGAATTCCGGGATAAGCGCCGAGAAGTCCTGCGCCTCGCGTGTGCAGCCCGAAGTATCGTCCTTGGGATAGAAATAGAGGACGAAGGGCTTCCCGATCTTGTCCGCCAGAGCGATCGCTTCGCCTTCGGTGCCATCGAGGCTGACCGCGGGGATCTTGTCGCCTTCTTCCAGTGCCATGTGAATCTCCTCAGGCCGCGCCGCTGACCGCAGCCCAGCAATGGCGGACCTCCTGCCGGGTCTGCTCCAGCTTCGCAACAACCTCGTCCCAGCTCTCGAGGCGGAGCGCGCGGGCGATCAGCGCCTGGGTGGGTGCGCGCGGCTCCTGCGCGTCGGGCGCGACTAGGCGCATCGTCACCAGCAATCGGGTGAGGAAATCATGCGCGGCCCGCATCGAAGGCGGCAGCAGCCCCTGCCCCGCCAGTTCATCGATCGCCGGGCCCAGACGCGGCTCGAAGCCGGCGCGGTGGACGAGTTGGGTGACATGGACCGCGAACTCGAGGTCGACCAGTCCGCCGGGCAGCAGCTTGGCGTCGAGCGGGCCCTGGGGCGGCTTGTGGCCGGCCATGTCGGCCCGCATCTTCGCGGCTTCGGCGGGAATGTCGCGCTCCGGCCGGGCACCGCCGAGCACTTCGTCGATGATCGCCTGAACCTTCGCCCTGGCCTGGGGCGAACCATAGACCGGCCGGGCGCGGGTGAGCGCCATATGCTCCCAGGTCCAGGCGTCCCCGCGCTGGTACTTCTCGAAACCCTCGAGCGAGACGACCAGCGGGCCCTGCGCACCCGAGGGGCGCAGGCGGGTGTCGACTTCGTAGAGCGGGCCCGCAGGCGTCGGCACCGAGAGCGCGGCCGTCACGCGCTGGCCGAGCCGGTTGTAGTACATCACCGCGCCGAGCGGCTTGGCGCCGTCGCTCTCGGCCGCATAGTCGCCGGTGAAGAGATAGACAAGGTCGAGGTCCGAGGCATGGGTAAGCGCCTGCCCGCCCATCCGGCCGAGCGCGAGGATCACCAGCTCGCTCTCCGGTACCGCGCCGTGATTGCGCGCGAATTCCTCGACCGTCGCGGCAGCCAGCGTCCCGATCGCCGCCTCCGCGACGCGGGCATAGCCGGCCGAGACTTCGAGCGGATCGCTGGCCCCCGCGACGATCTGCGCGCCCAGGGCGAAGCGCTTCTCGTTGACGAAGCGGCGGACGAATTCGAGCTGGTACTGATAGTCCGAACCCGGCTCCCAGCCGCGCATGCCGGCGGCGAGCGCCTCGATGTCCGGCACGGGCTCGAGCGCGGTGGCGTCGATCAGGCCGTCGAGCAGCTCCGCGCGGCGGCCAAGCTGCTCGGCCAGCGTCGGCGCCAGCGAAAGGATCTGGCCGAGCAGCTGGGCCATGCCGGGCTGGGCTTCGAGCAGGCGGAAGAAGTTGATCGCGCTGGGCAGGCGCGAGAGCATCGCGTCGAAGCGGGTGATCGCATGGACGGTGTCGGGCGCGCGCGAGAAGGCCTGGATCAGGCCGGGCAGCACCGATTCCAGCGCCTCGCGCGCGGCGGGGGTACGCAGCGCCGGATAGGTGCCGGCGCGCCAGCCCTGGACGATCCGCGTGGCGCCGTCAGGGCGCTCGAAGCCGGCGGCGGTGAGCTGCGCCTCCAGCGGCGCGGCTTCGCTGGGCAGGCGCTGCTCCTCTTCGCCTGCCAGGCTGTCATAGATCGTGCCGACGCGCGTGACATAGGGTTTGAGCAGCGTCGTCAGCGCGCCGCCATCTTCCAGGCCGTGGAGCCGGGCGACGTTGTCGAGCGAGGTCAGGCTCTCGGGCAGCTCGTGGGTCTGGCGATCGTCGACCATCTGCAGGCGATGCTCGATCGTGCGCAGCTGGACATAGGCCGCAGTGAGGTCCGCCGCCTCGTCCGCGCCGATCCGCCCGGCCTCGGCCAGTGCGGCAAGCGCATCGCGGGTGGCGGGCGCGCGCAGCGCCGGCTCGCGGCCGCCATGGATGAGTTGGTGGATCTGGGCGAAGAACTCGACTTCGCGGATTCCGCCCCTGCCCCGCTTGAGGTCATAGCCGGGACCGAAGGCCTGGGCCTGGGAATAATGATCGCGGATGCGGCGGCTGATGTCGCGGATCTCGCGGATCGTGCCGAAGTCGAGCGCACGGCGCCAGACGAACGGGCGGATCGCATCGAGGAAATAGCCGCCGAGCGACAGGTCGCCGGCGCAGGCGCGCGCGCGGATGAAGGCGGCACGCTCCCAGGGCAGCGCCTGGCTCTCATAATAGGAGATCGCCGCCTCGACCGGCAGCACGATCGGGGTGACTTCGGGCGAGGGCCGCAGGCGCAGGTCGACGCGCAGCACATAGCCATGCTCGTCGCGGGTCTGGAGCAACTCGACTACGCGGCGGCCGATCCGCACCGCGGCTTCCTGCACGTCCTCGCGCGGGCGGCAGGGCAAGGTCTCGGGGTCAAAGATCAGGATCGGATCGATGTCCGACGAATAGTTGAGCTCGCGGCTACCTTGCTTGCCCAGCGCGATCGCCGCGAAGCCACGCGGTTCGGCGTCCGGCGTGCGTTCGAGGATGGCCGCGCGGATCGCACGGTCCAGCGCATCATCGGCGAAATCGCTGAGCAAATGGGTGACACGGGTGAGGTCGAACCGGCCCGAGAGATCGCCCAGCGCGACGATAAGGGCCAGCCGACGACGCTCGATGCGCAGTCGCGCGCCCTCGCCCATCTCATCGGCGATGGCGGCCGCGGCGGCGCGGGGATCCGCGAGCGCGGACTCGAGGCCAGCCACCAGCGCGGCCTCACGCGTGAGCAGATGATCGAGGAACGGCGCATGCGCCCGGGCTCTCGAGATGGCGCAAAGAAGATCGGGAGGAAGATGCGTGTCAGTCACGAAATCGGTCACCTGCGAAACGGTGCGTTGCGAAAAGTCAAGCAACAAAAAGAGAACTGAATTGTTCTAGCAACATGAACCAGACGACTTCAGCCACGGCCGGCGACGCCCGCCAGCCCGCATATCGGGTCGAGGCGCCGCGCGCCAGCGACGCGATCGGGCTTGCGCTTCGCGATGCCTATGCGCGCGATCTGGGCCTGCCCGATGACATGGCGGCCATGCTCCGCCAGCTCAGCCGGGACGACCAGCGCTAGCCATCGCCCCTTTCCTCTTGGCATACCGAAAAGGCCGCGCTCCTCAGGGGAACGCGGCCTTTTCGTTGTGCTATCCCGGCGCCTGACCGTTCCCGGATTCGCCGGGGAACGGAGGGCCGAACTAGATACTGCTATTCCGACCGCGGCTCACGTTCGCGGCTGAGGTCCTCGACCTCGCCCATGATCGTATCGAGCGCGGTCTTGCCCTCGGCGGTGCCCGGCTCGATCCGCCGCGAGGGCAGCTGGCCCTCGCTCAGCAGATGCTCGAGCGCGACGCGGCCGCGCGCGACGCGGCTCTTGATGGTGCCGACCGCGACCTGGCAGATCTCGGCCGCTTCCTCATAGGCGAAGCCGCCCGCGCCGACCAGGATCAACGCCTCGCGCTGGGGCTGCGGCAGATGGAGCAGGGCGCGCTGCATGTCCGAAAGTTCGACATGGCGATCCTGACTGGCCGGTGCCGCAAGGATTCGATCCGCGACCAGATCATCCCACTCACCCTTGAACCGCGCGCGCCGCATCTGGCTCAAATAGAGGTTGCGCAGGATGATGAAGGTCCAGGCGCGCATATTCGTTCCGGCCTGGAAGCGCTTGCGCGCGGCCCATGCCTTGAGCAGCGTCTCCTGGACCAGATCGTCCGCGAGATCGCGGCTGCCCGACAGCGAGCGGCCAAAGGCGCGCAGGTGCGGGATGACCACGGCGAGCTGTTTCTTGAACTCGGGATCGGAGAGCGAGACATGCTCCTGCGGCGCCTCGGTCCCCTTGTCCTCGGGCTGTTCGGACTGGCTCATTCGTTCCCGCTTGTTTGCGTTGGTCGCCAGGCGACCGTTTCCAGAGATAGGCTTGGTGTCCGCGATTGCCAGCATATTCGCGCCGATCTTTCCGTCAGAGAAGAAGGATAATCGCGAACGCGACGATAACCAGCACCAGGCTGATGCCCAGTACATAGCGCGTCATGTGCGGCGTCGTGCCGGCGCGGGCTTCCTCGGTACTGAGGTGCACAGAGTCGTCGTTCTCAGCCATGCACCTAAAACCAACGAAAGCCGTTTTGGGTCCGTACCATATGGAACCCGCACCGGATTTTTCGTGGGACGGCTCAGGCCGGAACGGTCGCCTGGTCGAAGAACAGTGCCTGGCTGATCGTCGTCTTCACGGTTTCCCGCTGGAACGGCTTGGTGATCAGGAAGGTCGGCTCCGGACGCTCGCCGGTGAGCAGCCGCTCGGGGAAGGCGGTGATGAAGATCACCGGCACCGAGAATTCGGCGAGGATGTCCTTCACCGCATCGATGCCCGAGCTGTCATCGGCCAGCTGGATATCGGCGAGCACCAGGCCCGGACGATCCTCCATGGCCAGCGCGACGGCTTCATCGCGCGTGACCGCGACACCGGTAACGTCATGGCCAAGGTCGCGGACGATCTGCTCGAGATCCATCGCGATCAGCGGCTCGTCCTCGATGATCATCACGCGGGTGCGCGTCTGGCGCTCGATCTCGGCCACGGCTTCCGCAACGAGTTTCTGCACCTGTCCTGCTTCCTCTTCGATCAGATAGCCGGCGTCCTCGATGCTGAATCCCTCAACGGTGGTGAGCAGCAGCGCCTGGCGCGACAAGGGAGTGAGACGGGCGAGCCGCTTGCGGGCGATCGCTTCATTCTCATTGGTGGTATCCTCGATCACATCCTCTTCCTCGAGGTGCGTCGACTGCCAGATCGCCTGGAACGTGCGATACAGGCCGAGCCGCGGATCGACTTCGCGGGGGAACTGGTCCGGCGCGGCGACGATCGCCTCGAGCGCCGCGCGCACATAGCGATCGCCTTCAACCTGGCTGCCGGTGAGCGCGCGCGCATAACGGCGAAGCAGCGGAAGGTGCGGCGCGAGTTGCTGTCCAAGCGACATGGTCGAACTATTCTCCTACGGTGCGGAACGGCTTGTTTCGGCTCCGTTCCGAGCTATTGCAATCTCAATTCGTGCCACCCGAAGGAGCCCCTCCCCGGATATTGCATCGCCTGTGGAACAAACGACGGGGGAATTGGTTTCATGGCAGATGCTGCGTAGTGTCGTTGCAGGCCCACCGTGTCGATGCGACCGGTGGCATTCGTTCAGGTCCGGACGTTGCATCCGGAACAGGTCGCTTTTAGTCCGAGCCGTGACATGCGTCACGGCGCAGGGGGGAATTGGTGCATTCCGCGGATGAGAAGATGAAAAAGCCGCCCAAAAATGATGGCGGAAAGGAAACCGGTCGCCCCGGTCGCAATGTCGGCGTGGCGTTGCGCCAGGCCTATGACGAGGCCTTGGGCGAAGCCGTGCCCGACGATCTGCTCGACCTTCTGAAGAAGCTCGACTAGTCCGCAAGCATGGAGATTTCGGACGAAGAACCGCGCGCCAGGCTTCGCCCGGCCGCGGCGCTGGGGGCTATGCCGACCGGCGCCAAGGTGTTCCTCTACCTGATCCTCAGCCTGTTGCCGCTCGCGCTGATCGCGCTGTTCACGACCCTGCAGAGCACCCGTAGCGCCGATACCGACACCCGCGCCCGGCTGCGCATCGCCGCCAGCGAAGGCTCGGACGTGCTGCGCGATCTGCTGGTCAACCATGTCGGCCAGCTCTCCAATGCGCTGGAAACGCTGGAGGCGGATCCGCACGACGCCCCCGCCTGCACCCGCCTGGCCGGCACCTTCGCCACCACTTCCGGCGCGCGATTCGCGATCCGGGACGGCGAGGACCGCGTGATCTGCGGCCAGAATTTCGTTTCCGCCGCGCAGAACCAGCTCCAGCCGCGCCAGGTTCGCACCGGGCTGACCGAGGACGGGCTGACGTTGCGCATCGGCGGCCGGCGCGGTGGCAGCGCCATTGCATATTATCCCGCCGCGGCGCTCGCCTCGATCGCTCAGCCGAGCGGCTTCGTCCCCGAATATGGCGCCGCGCTGCTCCGGCACGGCGACCGGCTGGTGCTGCGCAAGCTCGAAGGCGCCGGACCGCTCGACCGGCGCGAGACGGTGGCCAACGACCTCGGGCTGGACGGGGTCGAGCTCCAGATGTCGATGCTCGGCACCCCGATCACCTCGCCGATGATCATCAACACGGTGGTGCTGGTGCTGATGTGGCTGGCGGCGGCCGCGATCAGCTGGCTGGTGGTCGATATCCTGCTGATCCGCCCGCTGCGGCGGCTGCGCGCCAGCGTGGGCACCTATCAGCCGGGCGAAGTGCTCGACATCAAGCGCTTCGGCGAGATGCCCGCCGCCGAGATCCGCGAGCTGGGCGACACGTTCCGCGAGATCAGCCGCACGGTGAAGGAGCATGAGGCGGGCCTGGCCGAGGGCCTGGTGCGCCAGACCAAGCTCACCCGCGAAGTCCATCACCGCGTCAAGAACAACCTCCAGGTGATCGCCAGCCTGATCAACTTCCACGCCCGCAGCGCGAAGAGCGACGAAGCGACCGAGGCCTATGCCTCGATCCAGCGCAGGGTCGATGCGCTCGCGGTGGTCCATCGCCACCATTATGCCGAGCTCGAGGAGAATCGCGGGCTCGACGTGCGATCGGTGATCGGCGAACTGGCGGCGAATATCCGCGCGACCGCGCCGGAACGGGCCCAGGGCCTGGGCGTGACGCTCGACATCTCCCCGGTGCTGGTCAACCAGGACGTGGCCATCGCGGTCGCCTTCCTGCTCACCGAGATCGTCGAGCTGGCGATGAACTGCCATCCCGCCGCGCAGATCCGCATCTCGATCAAGCCGATCCCCGATGACGAGCACCGGGCGCTGCTCCGGGTTTCGTCCCCGGCCCTGGTCGAGAGCCCGGCGCTCGAAACGCTGGTGGAGAGCCGCTATGGCCGGATCATCGGCGGCCTGGCCCGCCAGCTGCGCACCAAACTGCACCATGATCCGCTGACCGGCGCCTATGAGGCGGCGATCGCGATTACCGGGAAGCCTTGAGGGATTGGGGCATCTCTTCGGCTTAGCTGCGCCCCGGCGAAAGCCCGGGGGCCTGGGGTCACAGGCGATTTGGATGAGAAACCCTGGGCCCCGGCTTTCGCCGGGGAACCGAATGCGCTGGATGCCGATCAGACTGGCGTTCCGTCCCGAATCTTGATCTCGATAAATTTTTTCAAAAAAGATCGAGGGCCGTGGAACCGCTGACCGCCTGGTCCGTTTTGTACTTCGGATAGTGACCTTTTGCCCCCCCGCTCTCGCTATCCAAGACATGGGCCCGGAAGCGTCAACCCTCCCCCCCCCGGTGACGCTTCCGGGCCTAAAACTTTTCGGGGCCCTTCCCTTTTTTCAGCATCTTCAACGCGTTGCTTCGCGAACGGAACGTTTGCGTGCGGATAAGCATTTCCCTTCCGACCCCAACGGGTTCGGTATCTGGAGAGTTAGGATGCGTAAGATCATCACCTGCCTCGCCCTTGCGGGCGCGGTGCTGGTTTCAGCCTGCAACACGATCGAAGGCGTTGGCCGCGACGTTTCGTCCGCCGGCGACACCGTCGCCAAGACGGCGGACGACGCCAAGTAATCCGGCAGGAAAAGAAAAGGCCCCTCCCGATCCGATCGGGAGGGCCTTTTTTTTTGCGTCAGGCTTCGGCCGCTTCGGCCTTGTCCTCATCCTCCGTCGCGGCGGGGCGACGGCGGCGGGTGAACCAGATCGCGATCAGCGAGAGGAAATAGAGGCCGACCAGCGGGATCGCGAGCAGCAGCTGCGAGCCGACGTCCGGCGGGGTCAGCACCGCGGCGATCGCGAAGGCTGCGACCACGGCGTAGCGCCAGGCGCTCTTGAGCTGCTCATAGGAGACGATCCCCGAGCGCTCGAGCAGCATCAGCAGCACCGGCAGCAGGAAGGTGATGCCGAAGGCGAACAGGAACTGCATGACGAAATCGAGGTACTTCTCGGCGTCGGGCATCGCGGTCTGCCGCACGCCGCTGTCGCCCAGCTCGCCCTGATAGCCGAGCAGGAAGTGCAAAGCGGTGGGGATCGCGATGAAATAGGCCAGCGCCGCGCCGGCGATGAACAGCACCGGGGTGGCGAGCAGGAAGGGCAACAGCGCCCTCTTCTCCTGCCGGTACAGGCCCGGCGCGACGAACTGCCAGAGCTGGGAAGCGATCACCGGGAAGGACAGCATCATCGCCGCGAAGAAGGCGACCTTGAGCTGGACGAAGAACGCCCCGAAGATCTGGGTGAAGATCACCTGGTCCTGCCCCGCCACCGCGAGCGGATGGACGAGGAAGCCATAGATCTCCTTCGAGAAATAGAAGGAGACGAAGAAGGTCACCAGCAGCGAGGCGACACAGTAGAACAGGCGGCGGCGCAGCTCGATCAGATGCTCGAGCAGCGGCTGCTGGGTGTCGTCGATGTCCTTCATTCGGCGGCCTCGGCAGGCGGCGCGGCCTTCTTGCGAGGCGCACGGGGCTTGGGAGCGGGCTTGGCGGCGGCTTCGTCCGCAACCTCGGGTGCAGCGGCAGCGGCAGCGGCCGGCTTGCGGGCGCGCTTCGGCTTGGGCGCGGGCGCCGAGACGGCGGGCGTGTCCTCGACGAACGCAGGCTGCTCGACCATCACCGGCGCGGCATCCTCCGCGACGTGATGCACTTCCGGAGCCTCAGGCGCGGGCAGCGCGGCGGGCGGATGCTCGGACATGATCCGGGCATTTTCCTCGGCCCATTGCTTCTCGAGCTCGGCGAGCTCCGCCTCGCGGACCATGTTGTCGAAGCCCGAGCGGAACTGGCGCGCGACCGCACGGGCCTTGCCGACCCATTTGCCCACAAAGCGCATCGCCTTCGGCAAGTCCTTGGGCCCGATGAAGATCAGGGCCACGATGGCGACCACGACAAACTCGGGCGCGTTGAAATCTAGCATCGATCAATTCGCCAGAAGCGGTCCCCGGCGCCCTGAGCCGGGGACGATAGGGTCAGAGCTTCTCTTCGCGCGCCGTCTCGGCTTCGCGCTGCACGGTCGGCTCGGGAGCCGCCTTGCCTTCGATGCGGGTCGCCGGCTTGTCGTCGGCGTCGTCCTCGCTCATGCCCTTCTTGAACTGCTTGATGCCCTTGGCCACGTCGCCCATCATGTTCGAGAAACGACCGCCACCGAGCAGCAGGATCGCGATCAAGCCCAGCACGAGCCAGTGCCAGATGCTACCCATACCCATAACAAATCTCCTTGATTCAGGCCCTATCTAGGCCTCGCACGCACGAGCGGCAATGGCCTACGCGGGGTCGCCCCTATTCGTCGTCTGTGACAGTTTCACTTTCGGGCTCGTCGGCGCCCTCGCTTTCGCCAAGCGCCTCGAAGGCGAGGTCGACCGGATCGAGCAGACCGGCGGCCTTGAGATCGTCGATTCCGGGCAGGTCACGCCGGCTGGCCAGGCCGAAATGGGTGAGGAAGCCCTGGGTGGTGGCGTACATCAGCGGCCGCCCCGGCACTTCGCGGCGGCCGGCCGGGCGCACCCAGTTCGCTTCCATCAGCACGTCGATCGTGCCCTTGGAAATCTGCACGCCGCGGATCGCCTCGATCTCGGCGCGGGTGACCGGCTCGTGATAGGCGATGATCGCCAGCGTCTCGATGCCGGCGCGGCTGAGCTTGCGGCTCTCCTCGCGGTTGCGGCGGAGCAGATGGGCGAGATCGGCCGCGGTCTGGAAATGCCAGCGGTCGCCGCGGCGAACCAGCTCGACCCCGCGCCCCGCATAGAGCGCCTCGAGGGCCGCGAGCGCGGCGCGCACGTCCATCTCGGTGCCGACATGAGCGCGGATCTCGTCGAGGTTCATCGGGTTCTCGGAGGCGAACAGCACGGCCTCCACCGCGCGCGTGGCGGCATCTTCAGGGGTCATGCGGTCGCCTTGAGATAGAGCGGCGCGAAGGCCGATTTCTGCTTGAGTTCCACCCTGCCCTGCTTGGCGAGCTCGAGCGCGGCGACGAAGGACGAGGCCAGCGCCGACTTGGCATAGGCGCCGCTCGCGCCCTCGGGCAGGAAGGACTGGAGCGTGCTCCATTCGATCCGCGTGCCGATCAGCGAGGAGACGCGCGCGATCGCCGCTTCCAGCGTCATCACGTCGCGCTGCTGGACGACGTGCATCACCGGGCGGGTGCGCGCGCTGATCCGGCCATAGGCGGCGATCAGGTCGTAGATCTCGGCTTCGTAACGGGCCTTGCGCAGCACGCGCAGCCCCTCGGGGGCGCCGCGGAAGAAATTGTCGCGGCCGGTGCGGTCGCGCGCCATCAGCCGGGCGCCGGCCTCGCGCATAGCGTTGAGCCGCTCGAGGCGCAGCTGCAGGCGCAGCGCTAGGTCCTCGGGGCTCGGCGTCTCCTCCGGGTTGCGGGGAAGCAGCAGCGCCGACTTGAGATAGGCCAGCCAGGCGGCCATCACGAGATAGTCGGCGGCCAGCTCCAGCCGGAGCTCGCGCGCCTCGTTCACGAAGCCGAGATATTGCTCGACGAGCTGGAGGATCGAGATCTGGCGCAGATCGACCTTCTGCGTGCGGGCCAGCGCCAGCAGCAGGTCGAGCGGCCCTTCCCAGCCGTCGATATCGATCTTGAGGGTCTCGGGCGCTTCCTCGGACATGTCCCGAGCTAAGCAGAGCGCCGCGGGAAAGTCACTTCCCGATGGCCGAAGCCGGATACGCGCCGTTTCGGACCCTGTTCCGATTGACGGGCGCCGCCGCGCCGATCAGGTTCGCGGCATTCAAGAAAGATAATCGCACAGGGTCGCCCTCGTTTGTCCGGCACGGCGTTTCACGCCTTGGTTTGGGGGAAATCTGATGTCGCACGTCCGCTTCTCGCGCGCCGTGAAGGTGCTGCTGTGCCTGTCCGCCGTCGCGCTGCCCGCCTCCACGGTGAACAGCCAGGCGCTCGATCCGTCGCCGCTGGTCTATCTCAACCAGGGCACCAGCTGGAACGCCTCCACCCGCGAGGACTTCTACTGGCAGGACCAGGGATCGCAGCTGATCCCCTATAGCTGGCTCCAGGGCCTCACCACGCCCGACGGCAAGCCGTTCCTCGCCGACAAGCTGCAGCGCTATGGCTATCTCGCCGATCGCTCCGGCACGCCCGGCAACCTGCCGATCGGCTTCACCCTCACCGGCACCACCGGCAACGAAGTGGTCGGGATGAACTGCGCCGCCTGCCACACGCGCGAAATCGACGTGTCCGGCACCAGCTACCGCGTCGATGGCGGCCCGGCGCTCAGCGACTTCCAGGGCCTGCTGACCGACATGATCGATGCGGTCGGCCGCGTGCTGGAAAGCGACGCGACCTTCCGGCCCTTTGCGGTGAGCGTGCTTGGCCCCGATCCCGATCCCGCGCTGGTCAGCGAGCTCAAGGCGACGGTGCAGCTCTGGTACACGCGCGAGGACACGCTGCGAGACCGCGCCTATGGCACCCCCGATATCTGGGGCCTGGGCCGGCTCGACGCGGTCAGCATGATCTTCAACCGGCTGACCGGGCTCGATATCGGCAAGGCGCCGACCTATCTGATCCCCGGCAATATCCAGCCCGCGGATGCGCCGGTACGCTATCCTTTCCTGTGGAACGCCGCGAAGCAGGACATGACGCAGTGGCCGGGTTTCGCCGACAATGGCAACGACCTGCTCGGCCTCGCCCGCAACCTGGGCGAAGTCTACGGCGTGTTCGGCACCTTCCACCCGGTCAACAAGGGCAGAGGCCGGATCGATTTCCTCGCCAACAATTCGGCCAACTTCAACGGCCTGGGCAAGCTGGAGGGATCGATCAAGCTGATCGGCGCGCCCGTCTGGCCCTGGCCGGTCGACCAGAAGCTGGCGGCGCGCGGGCAGCAGGTCTGGGCGATGTCGACCCCGGACAGCCCGAGCTGCGGCAGCTGCCACGATCAGAAGAAGGGCCAGTTCCGCTTCACCTTCTCGGAAACCTGGGCAACGCCGATCCAGAATGTCGGCACCGATACCCGCGAATGGGATATCCTGGCCCGCACCGCCGACTCAGGCTCTCTGGCTGGCGGCAAGCTGGTGCCGCCCTTCGGCACCGCGATCCCGCAAAAGACCACTTCGTTCAGCCTGCTCGGCTTCTCGGTGGTCGGCTCGATCCTGCAGAATGCCGATCCGTTCAAGGCGAGCCTGGCCGAAACGGGCGCGCTGAAGACGAGCGGGAAGCTCCCCAAGTCGCTGCAGGATCTCGCCGGCGCGTTCGGCGAGAAGCCGATGGCGGCGTCGCCCGCGGCTGCGACGGCGGTGAAGCCTGGTTCGTATGAATCGCGGGTGATGTACGGGATCTGGGCCGCCGCGCCCTATCTCCATAACGGATCGGTCCCGACGCTGGAGGACCTGCTCAAGCCCGCGGCCGAGCGGCCGGCGAGCTTCAAGATGGGCCGCGCCTATGACATCAAGCGCGTCGGCATCGCCGCCGACCAGACCGGCAGCCATGTGGTCACCACCACCGGCTGCGACCAGCTCAACTCGGGCAACAGCCGGTGCGGCCACGAATTCGGCACCAAGTTCAGCGCCGAGGACAAGGCGGCGCTGCTCGAATATCTCAAGATGCTCTGAGGTGGTGAAGACGTTCGGAACGATACCCTAGCTGTTCCCCGGCGAAGGCCGGGGCCCAGTCGCAATCTCGTTCGTGAGGCTCCTGCGCCATCGATAGTGCGCCGAGACTGGATCCCGGCCTTCGCCGGGGAACGGAAAAAGCCACGCCTCGGTGCCGCCCAATCCTCCTCAGGCAGGCACAAGCGCCAGCAGTTCGTCCCGCTTCGCGATAAGCTCGGCGAAGTCCGCTTCCGGCTCATCCGCACCCGTCGTCGCCATCGCACGGTCGAGCCGTTCGATGCACTCGGGCGTCGCGTCGGGGAGCAGGCCGATGATCTCGACCATCTCGTCCATCCGCGCCCAGCAATCGAGCACCACATCGCAGCCCGCCGCGAGCGCCTGGGTGGCCTTCTCGCCCGGCGTGCCGCTCAGCGCCTTCATGTCGATATCGTCGGTCATCAGCAGCCCGTCGAACCCGATGCGGCCGCGGATGATGTCGCGGATCACCGTCGGCGAGAGCGTGGCCGGGCGCTCGGCGTCCCAGGCTTCGAACACGACATGGCAGGTCATGCCCATCGGCGCGTCCTTGAGCGCATGGAACGGCGCGATGTCCTGCTCCAGCGCCTCGGCGCCCACCTTGACCCGCGGCAGCTCGAGATGGCTGTCGACCAGCGCGCGGCCATGCCCCGGCATGTGCTTGACGACGCCGACAACGCCGCCCCGGCGCAGCCCCTCGACACAGGCCTGGCCGAGCGCGGCGACGCGCATCGGCTCGCCGCCGAACGCGCGGTCGCCGATCGCCTTGGTCACTTCCGGCGTCACGACGTCGAGCAACGGCGCGCAATCGACGGTGACGCCGACATCGGCGAGCATCATGCCCAGCGCGTGATAATTGGCCCGTGCCGCCTCGATCGCGGAGATCGGCGCGATATCGTAGAGCTTGCCGAACACCTCGCCCGCCGGAAAGGCCGGCCATTCGGGCGGCACCATCCGGCTGACCCGGCCGCCTTCCTGGTCGATCAGGATCGGCAGGTCGGCGCGGCCACTCAGTTCGCGCAGTTCCTCGGTGAGCGCGCGCATCTGCGCGCGGCTCTCGCAATTGCGCTTGAAGAAGATGTAGCCGAGCGGATCGGCATCACGGAAGAAATCGCGCTCCTCGGCCGTGAGCGACAGGCCGGAGACACCGAAGATTACTGGCTTCATGCCCCCGTCTTAGCGAAGCGCGGCGCGCCGGATAACCCCCTGTGCGGCGATCGGCCATGCCTACGCGGCATGGCTGGGACTTAGTGATTCAGCTTCCTCGTTCCCCGGGGGGGGGGCGGGGGGCCGGGGGGGGGGGGGGG
>NZ_JASATQ010000016.1:0-85880 GCF_038440415.1 Sphingomonas sp. OTU376
CTGCCCCCGCCCCCCCCGGGGGGCCCAGGGTTTCTCTGTCGTGTCGCTTTGTTACCCTGGGCCCCGGCGTTCGCCGGGGAGCAGCAGGTCGCGCTACGCGCCATCCAGTCCCAACCCATCCCGTGGACCAGACCAGAACCCCCTATTTCTCCCCCCAGCCCAGCAGTTCATTCGGATCGGGCGTATCCTCCATCCACACCACCTTGCTCGGCTTCTTGCTCTTCTTCTCGAGGATCGGGTCATAGGCGGCATTGCCGCCCTTCTTGTTGAGCTTCATCTCGCGGTTGATGTAGTCGCCGGTGAGCAGGTTCCAGCTGATCTCCGCGCCGTCATGGGCATAGGTGCGGCTGTAGAGCGTCGCGTCGATCCCGATCAGCCGCATGCGCGGCTTGGGGCCGGGGACCAGCCGGTAGCGATAGACCGCGTTCACCGCGGTGGTGCCGCCGGTCAGGTCGGTGATCTTGAGCACGCCCTTGGCGATGCTGACCTCGGCGGCGCCGAGCGGATAGCTGTCGAGCTTGAGCGTGCCCACCGGCGTCAGGTCGATGTCGAACTCGCCCTTGTGGAGCAGCAGCACCTTCAGCGTGCGCGTATCGTCGCCCCGGCCGATCAGCACCGTATCGGGCTGGCCGTCGCCGTTCAGGTCGCCATTGGTGCGGCTCTCCACTTCCTCGCCCTTTTCGAGGAAGCTCTTGATCGCCTCGTCGTTGATCGGTGAAGCCGTCTGCGCCGCCGCCGGTGTGGCGATCAGCAGTGCCGCGAGTGCCCAGATCCGCATGGGTTCGTCTCCCTGTTCGTTCGCATTGATACTCTCTTTCGTCATCCCCGCGAAGGCGGGGATCCAGGGTTTCTCTGCCGGACCGCTCTTGGTTGTCATCGCTTCCCCGGTGAACTCCTGGAACAAGGAAGGGAAAACGTCGAACCACTCCCCAGCTGATCCCCGGCCGACTGGACGGGGCCCAGTCGCAGCGAAGCCGGTGAGGCGGGAAACCCTCGCGACCCAAACCTCTCCACCGTCCCGGGCCATCGAGAGACCTCGGCAACTGAGCCCCGGCCTTCGCCAGGGGACTGGACGGGGAGGGGCTAAAACCAACCCATAGCCGGGGTGACGCAGCGAAACGGATCGCCTAAAGGGCCGCAATGGCCGACCCCTTCTACATCACCACCGCGATCCACTATCCCAATGGCCGCCCGCATATCGGGCATGCCTATGAGATGATCGCCGCCGACGCGATCGCCCGTTTCCAGCGCCAGCAGGGCCGTGACGTCTTCTTCCAGACCGGCACCGACGAGCATGGCCTCAAGATGGTCAAGACGGCGCGCGACCGCGACATGACCGCGCGCGAGTTGGCGGATGAGATGTCGAGCTATTTCAGTGAAATGGCCGAGAAGCTTGATATTTCGTGCGATCGTTTCATCCGCACCTCCGAGGCCGATCACTACAAGGCCAGCCAGGCGATCTGGCAGGCGATGGCCGATGCCGGCGATCTGTACCTCGATCGCTACGAGGGCTGGTATTCGGTGCGCGACGAGGCCTTTTACGAGGAGAAGGAACTGGTCGAGGGGGAAGGGGGCGTGAAGCTCTCGCCCCAGGGCACGCCGGTCGAGTGGACCGCCGAGGAGACCTGGTTCTTCAAGCTCTCCAAATATGAGAAGCCGCTGCTCGATTTCTACGCCGCCAACCCGGACTTCATCCGTCCGGAATCGCGCCGCAACGAAATCCTGCGCTTCGTCGAGGGCGGGCTCGCCGATCTCTCGGTGAGCCGCACCAGCTTCGACTGGGGCGTGCCGGTGCCGGGTTCGCCCGGCCATGTGATGTATGTTTGGGTCGATGCGCTGACCAACTACCTGACCGGCGCGGGCTATCCCGACGACCAGGCGCGCCTGGCGAAATACTGGCCGGCGGATATCCACCTGATCGGCAAGGACATCGTCCGCTTCCACACCGTCTACTGGCCCGCCTTCCTGATGTCGGCGAAGATCGCGCTGCCCAAGCAGGTCTTCGGCCACGGCTTCCTGCTCAACCGCGGGGAGAAGATGTCCAAGTCGGTCGGCAATGTCGTCGATCCGATGGCGCTGGCCGATTATTACGGCGTCGACGCGCTGCGCTATTTCCTGCTCCGCGATGTCAGCTTCGGCAATGACGGCACGTTCAGCGACGAGGCGATCGTCACCCGGGCGAACGCCGATCTCTCGAACAGCTTCGGCAATCTCGCCCAGCGCACGCTCGCCTTCATCGCCAAGAATTGCGAGGGGCATGTCGAGACCGGGCGCGTGGAAGAGGCGGACGGCGTGCTGATCGCCGAGGTCGAGAATGCCTGTGGCGGGTTCATCCGCGCGTTCGAGGATCTGGCGCTGAGCCAGGGCGTCGAGCTGTGGATGGCCGGGGTGTTCGCCTGCAACCAGTATATCGATGCCCAGGCGCCCTGGGGCCTGCGCAAGACCGATCCCGAGCGGATGCATGCGGTGCTGAACACGCTGCTGCGCGCGATCCGGCGTCTTGCCGTCACGATCGCGCCGGTGGTGCCGGGTTCGGCCGAGAAGCTGCTCGCGCAGCTCGGGCCGGAAGGGGATGCGGACTTCCGGATCGCGCCGCCGACCCCGATCTTCCCGCGTCTGGAACTCAAGGAAGAAGCGTGAACCTCGCCGACAGTCACTGCCATCTGATCTATAAGGGGCTGGGCGAGCAGCAGCCCGAGGTGCTGGCGCGTGCGCGTGCCGCCGGCGTCGCGGCGATGCTCAATATCTCGACGCGCGAGCGCGAATGGGACGAGGTGATCGCGGTCGCCGAGCGCGAGCCCGATGTCTGGGCCTCGGTCGGCATCCATCCGCATGAGGCGGACGAGCATCCCGATGTCGGTGCGGCGAAGCTGATCGAGAAAGCGCGGCATCCGCGCGTTGTCGGCATCGGCGAGACCGGGCTCGATTATTATTACGATCACAGCGACCGCGATCGCCAGCGGGCGAGCTTCCGCGCGCATATCGCGGCGTCGCGCGAGACCCAGCTGCCCTTGATTGTCCACACCCGCGATGCCGAGGCGGATACCGCCGAGATCCTGCGCGACGAGATGGGGAAGGGGGCCTTTCCGGGCGTCATCCACTGCTTCACCGCGAGCCGGGAATTTTCGGAGATCGCGCTTGAACTGGGCTTCTACATCTCCATCTCGGGGATCGTGACCTTCAAGAACGCGAAGGATTTGCAGGATACCGCGGCGCAGCTGCCGCTGGATCGCCTGCTGATCGAGACCGACGCGCCGTTCCTGGCGCCGGTGCCACATCGCGGGAAGACCGGCGAGCCGGCCTTTGTCGCCGACACCTGCCGCTTTCTTGCGGAGCTGCGCGGAGAGAGTTTCGAATCCCTCGCCTTGGCCACCCAGGCCAATTTTCACGCGCTGTTCGCCAAGACCCGCGCATGAAAATCCGGATCCTGGGCTGCGGAACCTCCTCCGGCGTGCCAAGGATCGGAAACGACTGGGGCGATTGCGATCCCCTGGAACCCAGGAACCGGCGGACCAGGGCCTCGGTCCTGGTCTCGACGGAAACGACCCGGATCCTGGTCGATACCAGCCCCGATTTCCGCGAGCAGGCCCTCGCGGCCGGGTTCAGCGACCTCGATGCGGTCATCTGGACCCATGACCACGCCGATCACTGCCACGGCATCGACGACCTCCGCCAGATCATGCACGCAAGGAACGGCGAGCCGGTGCGGGGCCTGGCGAGGCCCTTCACGCTCGAGCAACTCGACCTGCGCTTCTCCTATGCCTTTCACGGCCGCGCGCTTTACCGGCCGACGATCGCGATCGAGCCGCTGCCCGATACAATCACGATCGGCGATATCCACATCCGGGTAGTCGATCAGCCGCACGGCGGCATAACCTCAGCCGGGCTACGCTTCGACGCTAATGGAAGATCAATAGCTTATGCTATAGATTTCAGCGAGATGACGATGAATATGCGTGGTCTGTATCAGGATCTGGATCTGTGGGTGGTCGATTGCCTCCGCCGCGAACCGCATCCTACGCACGCGCATCTGGGCGAGGTGCTGCAATGGGTGAGGGACCTCCAGCCGCGCCGGACCCTGTTGTCGCACATGGACAATTCGATGGATTATGCCACGCTCGTCGCGACGCTGCCCGAGGGCGTGGCGCCGGGATTTGACGGCATGGAGGTCGTGCTGTGACCGATGATCGCATCATCCAGCTGATCTTGCTGCTCGGCGCGCTGATGCTGGCGCTCCGGGCGCTGTCGGCGCAGCGGATCAGCCTGCGCGGGTTGCTCCAGACGGTGCTGCTCTGGGGCATCATCGGCGTAACGATGGTGATCGTGCTCTATCATCGCCAGGAACTGGGCGGCCTGTTGGCTCGTGCGTCCGAAAAGCTCGGCTATGAGCAGCAGAGCGTCGTTGGCGATACGGTGCGCATCAAGATGAGCCCGGACGGGCATTTCTGGGCGCGCGTGCAGATCAATGGCGTTGAGCGACGCATGCTGGTCGACAGCGGTGCCACGATCACCGCAATCTCGCGCGACACGGCCGAGGCCGCCGACGTCAAACCCGCATTGGCACCACCCGTGCTCATCGAGACAGCCAATGGCACCGTGCAGGCGCAGTCGGCTCGCGCCGAGGAAGTCGCGATCGGGCCGCTTTCGACGCAAGGCCTGCCACTGGTGGTAGGCGAGAGCTTTGGCGACCTCGACGTGCTCGGCATGAACTTTCTGTCGCGGTTGAAGTCGTGGCGCGTCGAGGATCGCACGCTGATCCTCGAGCCGCGCAAGCAAACCGAAGCCCAGCTGGTTATCCCGCGTTCGCGAGACCGGGAATAAGTCGAGGGGCCAGATCGCACCCGCAGAACTGCTTCTTATTTTACATAATGTATATTATCGATCTAACACGAAGCGCGTTCCGGACTTCTCTCCGAGGCCCCCTGGCGCTGTTTTCCGGCGGTTTTTGCCCAATGTGCCCAATGAGAATGCCGCACCCTTGGCGCGATCGACCCTGAGCCTTTCCTTCGCGTGATCGCCTGCCTAGGCTCGCGGAGCATTTCCTGGAGGCCCAATTGACCAACCCTGCTCCCGCCATCGACCGCCTTGTCGCCATCATGGCGCGGTTGCGCGACCCGAAGACGGGCTGCGAATGGGATACGGTCCAGACCTTCGCCACGATCGCGCCCTATACGATCGAGGAAGCCTATGAAGTTGCCGATGCGATCGAGCGCGGCGACATGGCGGATCTGAAGGACGAACTCGGCGACCTGTTGCTCCAGGTCGTGTTCCACAGCCGCATGGCCGAGGAAGCCGGCGACTTCGTCCTGGCCGATGTCGCCAACGCGATCAGCGACAAGATGGAGCGTCGCCACCCGCACATCTTCCTGGGCGCGGCCGAGGGCGGCCATCACCTTTGGGAACAAATCAAGGCCGCGGAGCGGGGCGAAAAGGGCCATGAAAGCGCGCTGGACGGTGTGGCGATCGGCCTCCCCGCCCTGCTCCGCGCCGAAAAGCTCCAGAAGCGCGCCGCCCGCACTGGCTTCGACTGGCCAGACCCCAGTGGCGCCCGCGCCAAGGTCGACGAGGAGCTGGCCGAGGTCGAGGCTGCGGTCACCCCGGCAGAGGTCGAGGAAGAGGTCGGTGACCTGCTGTTCGCGGTGGTCAACTGGGCACGCAAGCTGGGTGTCGATCCCGAGGCTGCATTGCGTGGTGCTAACAAGAAATTCGAGAAGCGTTTCAAGGCCATGGAGGATGAAGCTGGGGATGCGTTCGAAGGACTGAGCCTCGATGCCAAGGAAGAACTCTGGGTGAGAGCAAAGATCACCACACGATGAAGAATGTTCTGTTCGTCTGTAGCCAGAACAAGCTGCGAAGCCCGACGGCGGAGCAGATCTTCGCCGATCATCCGGCGATAGAGACGAGTTCCGCCGGGACCAACAACGACGCCGAGAATCCACTCGATGCCGAACTGATCGAATGGGCGGATTTGATCTTCGCGATGGAACGCGAGCATCGCAGCAAGATCCGGAAGCGCTATCGGTCGGCGCTGAACGGCAAGAACATCGTCGTTCTCGACATTCCCGACGAATATGCGTTCATGGATTCCGAGCTGATCGCACTGCTGCGCGCGCGGATGGCGCGCTACCTGCCGCCCGCCTGAGCCTCAGCTCCGCGTCAGGAACCGCTCATAGTCCCGCGGTGCCATGCGCACCTCGTAGACTGCTTGATCGCCGTCCATCCCCTGCTCGATCACTTCGCCATGCTGGTGCAGCCAAGCGGCTGCGGCGCCGTCGGCGGGATCGAGATGGAGGGTGTAGCGACGGTGACCTTCGGTGAGGCGGGCGGCGACCGCGGTGATGAGGGCGTCTACCCCTTCCCCGGTCACGGCCGAGACAGGCATCACGTCCTCGCGCTTCGCGGCCTCGGCGAGTAGTGCCTCACGGTGCTCGTCGTCGAGCAGATCAACCTTGTTCCAGGCTTCGAAGCGCGGCGTGGCCTCCGCGACGCCGATATCGGCGAGCACGGCCTCGACATCGTCCTTCTGCGCTTCGCTGTCCGGATGCGCGATATCGCGGACATGGATCAGCAGGTCGGCCGAGACCACCTCTTCCAGCGTTGCCTTGAAGGCGGCGACGAGCTGGGTCGGCAGTTCGGAGACGAAACCCACCGTGTCCGAGAGGATCGCCTTGTCGATGCCGGGCAGCGAGATCTGTCGCAGGGTCGGATCGAGCGTGGCGAAGAGGAGGTTCTCCGCCATGACGTCACTTCCGGTCAGGCGATTGAAAAGCGTCGACTTTCCGGCGTTGGTATAGCCCACCAGCGCAATCACCGGCCAGGGTGCGCGCTGGCGGCGGTCGCGGTGGAGCGTGCGGGTGCGGCTGACGGAATCCAGCTCGCGGCGCAGGCGCGCCATGCGGTCGCGGATCAACCGGCGGTCGGCCTCGATCTGGGTTTCGCCCGGGCCGCCAAGGAAGCCGAAGCCGCCGCGCTGGCGCTCGAGGTGGGTCCAGCTGCGGACGAGACGCCCGGCCTGGTAATCGAGGTGCGCGAGCTCGACCTGGAGCCGGCCCTCAGCGGTGCGTGCGCGCTCGCCGAAAATCTCGAGGATCAGGCCGGTACGGTCGATCACCTTGCAGCTGAGCCCGGTTTCGAGGTTGCGCTGCTGGACGGGCGTGAGGCTCGCGTCGAACACGGCGAGCGTCAGTTCGCTGTCACGGACCGTCTCGGCCAGGGCTTCCACCTGGCCCGAGCCGATCAGCGTGCCGGGCTTGGGCGCGCGGATGCGCAAGGCTACCCGCTCGACCACCTCGACGCCGATCGCGGCGGCAAGGCCGGCAGTTTCCTCCAGACGCGCATCCGCATCACGCGAGCTGCCGCCGAGGTCCGGATAGACCACGACCGCTCGCGCGCCCCGGGTGAATTCATCGGGGTCGCGCTCGAAACCGGTGCTCATACGATCGCTCAGTCGTCGCTATTCTGTTCCTCGGCGAGGTTCAGCGGGTGCGCCGGCTGGATCGTCGAGACAGCATGCTTGTAGACCAGCTGGGCCATGCCCTCGCGCTGGAGCAGCATGCAGAACAGGTCAAAGGCCGCGATCTGGCCCTGGAGCATCACGCCATTGACCAGGAACATCGTGACATTTTCCTGCTGGCGGCGGACCGCGTTCAGGAAAATCTCCTGCAATACCGGGTTCTTGGACTGATATTCTCCCACCGCTTCGAGGAGCGGCGCAAGATCGACCGGGCCCGAGGGCATGATCGTGGAGATCGCGTGCTTGTAGATGAGCTGCGACTGGCCGTCGCGGCGGAGCAGCACCGAAAAATTGTCGAACCAGGTGACAATGCCCTGGAGCTTGACGCCCTTCACGAGGAACATCGTGACCGGGGTCTTCGACCGGCGCAGCGAGTTGAGGAACAGATCCTGAAGCGAGGTCTGCTTTTCGGCCATCGTACGTGACTCTCTTTGTTGGCGGGAGTTTCCCGCTTGGCGCCGTTCTCCGGCGTCGGGTCCGTGCACCCGTGTGGTGCGCAGCGGCGCCCTTTTATGCGTTGGCGGCCGAATCGTCCAGCCGGGGAATGCTTCAGACGTTGGTTGGGGCCGTAGCCCCGCCCTATTCTTCCCGGCTGTCGGTGATCCCGAGCAGCTTGAGCTTCCGGTGCAGCGCCGAGCGCTCCATGCCGATGAAGCTCGCCGTGCGCGAGATGTTGCCCGAGAAGCGGCGGATCTGGACGCGGAGATACTCGCGCTCGAAGCTCTCGCGCGCTTCCTTGAGCGGGGCACCCATGATCGCGCTGGTGCCCATGCCGCCGCCGGTATCGGCGGGGCGGCCGAGCACTTCGGGGGGCAACAGGTCGATGTCGATACGGCCGATGCGGTCGCCCGGCGCCAGGATCACGGTGCGCTCGACGACGTTGCGGAGCTGGCGGACATTGCCCGGCCACTCATAGCTCTGCAGCGCGACCATCGCATCGGGCGCGATCTCGGGCGTCGGTACGCGGCGTTCGTTCGCATAGTGCGCGACGAAATGCTCGACCAGGACCGGGATGTCCTCGCGGCGATCGGTGAGCGGCGGGATCGTCACCGGCACGACGTTGAGCCGGTAATAGAGGTCCTCGCGGAAGCGGCCCTCGGCGATTTCGCTCATCAGGTCGCGCGCGGTCGCCGAGACGACACGGACATCGACCTTGACCACCCGGGTGCCGCCGACGCGGGTGAAGCTCTGGTCGGTCAGGACGCGCAGGATGCGCGCCTGGGTGGCGACCGGCATGTCGGCGATCTCGTCGAGGAACAGCGTGCCGCCATGTGCCTGTTCGAGCAGGCCGGTGCGGACCAGATCCCCGCCCTCCTCGACGCCGAACAGCTCCTCCTCCACGCGCTCGGGCTGCATGCGCGCGGCGCTGACGATGACGAAGGGCGCGGTAGCGCGCTGGCTCCAGCCATGGAGCAGCCGGGCGGCGACTTCCTTGCCCGTGCCGGCGCCGCCGGTGATCAGCACGCGGCTGCCGGTGGAGGCGACGCGCTTGAGCGTGGCGCGAACGGTGTTGATCGAGCCCGACTGGCCGGTGAGGTCCTCCTCGCGGCCTGCCGAGGCACGCAGCGAGGCGACTTCACGCTTGAGCCGCTCGGTCTCGGTGGCGCGTTCGACGAGGAACAGCAGGCGCTCGGCCTCGAACGGCTTCTCGATGAAATCCGAGGCGCCGCGACGGATCGCGGCGACGGCGGTGTCGAGATTGCCATGGCCCGAGATCACCAGCACCGGGATCGAGGGATCGCGGCGCTTGATCTCGTCGAGGATCTCCAGCCCGTCGAGCCGCGAGCCGTGCAGCCACACGTCGAGCAGCACGAGGCTGGGACGCCGTTCCGCGATCGCTTCCAGCGCCTCGTCGCTATTGGCGGCGCCGCGCGTCGAATAGCCCTCGTCCTCCAGCACGCCGGCAACCAGTTCACGGATGTCGCGCTCATCGTCGACGACCAGGATATCGAGACTCATGACTTGGAACTTCCAGTACGGGTAAGCACGGCGGGACGCGGTTCTTCGCCGCCCTCGCCCTCAGGGGAACTCACCATCTCGGCGAGCTGATCGGTATCGAAGCAGAGCGTCACCAGCGTGCCGCCGCCCGGACGATCCGAGAAGGCGATGGTGCCGAAATGCTCCTCGACGATCTTCTTCACGATCGCGAGGCCAAGGCCGGTGCCGCGGCTGCGCGTCGTCATGTACGGCTCGACGATCCGGTCGCGCTCGACCGGCAGGCCGATGCCGTTGTCGGCCAGCGTCAGGGTGATCCTGCCGCCTTCCTCCGGGCTGATCGTCATGACGACCTGGCCCTGGGGCAGTGCCTCCCCTTCCCCGCGCGCCTCGATCGCCTCGACGGCGTTCTTGACGATATTGGTGAAGGCCTGGCCGATCTGGCGGCGATCGCAGATCAGGCCGGGAGCCGGATCGGGCGCGTCCATCTCGAAGCGGATCGTCGGATGCGCGACTTCGTGGAGGAACATTGCCTGGCGCGCGATGTCGAGCAGCGATTCCTGGCGGAACATCGGCTTGGGCATGCGCGCGAAGGAGGAGAATTCGTCGACCATGCGGCGCAGGTCTCCGACCTGGCGGACGATCGTGTCGGTCAGCTGGGCGAAAGTGCCGTCCTCGGGCTCGATCTTCTTGCCATAGCGGCGCTTGAGGCGCTCGGCGGCGAGCTGGATCGGGGTGAGCGGGTTCTTGATCTCATGCGCGATGCGGCGCGCGACGTCGGACCAGGCGGCCCGGCGCTGGTCGTTGAGCTGCTGGGTGATGTCGTCGAAGGTGAGCACCTGACCCGCCTCGTCGCTGGTGACCTTCACGGCGAGCGTGCGCGCATCGCCGCCGGTGCCGAGCTGGATCACTGCCTCGCGGTCGCCGGTGTCGAGCAGGTCGTTGAGTTCGGGCGCGAGCTCGGCGAGCGGGTGGCCGACCAGCTCCTGCTCGCCCTGGTGGAGCAGCTCGATCGCGGATTCGTTGATTAGTCGGACGTTGCGCTGGGCGTCGATCGAGATGACGCCCGCCGAGACGCCCGACATCACCGCTTCGATCAGCACGCGGCGGCTTTCGAGCTGGGCGTTGGCGGTCCTGAGTGCCCCGGTCTGTTGCTCGAGACGCTCGGTCATGCCGTTGAAGGCGTCGCCCAAGGTGCTGATCTCGTCGCCGGTCTGCGGGATGTCGACACGCGCGGCGAGGTCGCCGCCGGCGACGCGGCGGGCGGCGGTGACGAGCTGCTCGACCGGCTTGACCAGGCGATCGGCCACCGCGAGCGCAATCCAGGTGGCGATGCTGACGATCAGCAGCGCGACGCCGAACAGGACGGCGTTGAACTGGAGCTGGAGCGCCCGCGAGCGTGCCTGCAGGGCGTTGAACTCGGCGACGATGCGGTCCGCGCCCGAATTCTGCCGGTTCATGAAGTCCACGTTCACGCTGTTCGCGACGTAGAGGAAGATGTTCTGCGAGCGATCGAGCGGGGTGACGACCCACTGCTTCTCGGCATCGAAATTGGTGTAGCTCTGCTCGTCCTTGAGCAGGTTGAGGACCTGGCCCGAGACACGCGCGGCGAAGGTCTTCGCGGGAGGTGCTTCCCAGGCGTACATCGCCTCGACCTGCTTGCCGCCGACGACGCGGAACACGACCGCCTGATCGAAAGAGCGGTAATAGAGCTGCTGGAGGAGGCTGCTCTGGAACGCCTGCGAATTGACCGGGATCTTGGGGAAATCGCCGGTGAGGTCATCGACCATGGTGCGCGCTTCGGTGGCCCAGCGCTGGGCGACGAGGCCGCGGCCCTCCTTGGCGAGGTCGGTCGTCGCGTCGAAGGCGTTGCGCGCGCGCTCCGAGCCCCAGAGCTGAACGCCCGACTGGAACATCACCGATGCCGCGATCACGGTCAGCACGATCGGGATGCTCGCCATCAGGGTGAACACCGCGACGAGGCGGACATGGAGGCGTCCGCCACCCGCCAGCGCCGATTTGGCGGCGCGGTGGATGGCGATACGGCGGCCGATCAGCACGATCAGCGCGACATAGGGCAGCAGGTTCGCCAGCAGCAGCGATGCGGCGACGCCGGGATTGAAGACCTGGTGCGAGAAGTTGCGGACGAACAGGAATGTGGCGACCGGCGTGGCCACGGCCAGCGCCAGCACCACGATTTCCAGCAGCCGGATAGGCGCCAACTGCCGCCCTTTCGGCGTGACCTCGATCAGGGAATCGGCGGTGACGGCATCCATCGTGGCCAAGCTAGATCGAGATTGTGGCAAAAAGAACACATAATCGTGCGCAGTCTGTCGCTATTCGGCACCATCCGGGCGATTGGGGCCGACATCGATGCCGAGCGTATCGAGCCGTTTCCGCAGCGTATTCCGGTTGATCCCCAGCGCGCGGGCGGCGCGGAGCTGGTTGCCGCCGTGGCGCGCGAGCATCGCCTCGATCAGCGGGCGCTCGACCTCGCCGATGATGCGATCGTAGAGCGTGCCGTCGTCGAGCGCGCGGGGCTCCTCGATGGCGATGCGCTCGAGCCGGGCGCGGACGGCGGCCTCGATGCCTTCGTCTCGAGTCGCCTGGACCGGTGCGGCACTGGCCTCGCCCAGGGCGCGGCGCAGGGCGTCGCCGTCGATCACTTCGTCACGGCTGAGCGCGGCAATGCGGCGCATGAGGTTCTCGAGCTGGCGGACATTGCCCGGCCAGTCATAGGTTTCGAGCACCCGTATCGCGTCGGCCGCGAGGCTCTTGCGCGGCAGGCCGTCCTCGGCGGCGCGATCGAGGAAGTGGCGGGCGAGCAAGGGCACGTCGTCGCGGCGCTCGCGCAGCGACGGCAGCGCGATCGGGACGACGTTGAGGCGGTAGAACAGGTCCTCGCGGAACTGCCCGGCCTGGACGAGCGCGGCCAGATCCTTGTTGGTGGCAGCGACGATGCGGACGTCCGCCTTGATCGCGCGGGCACCGCCGACGGTGGTGAATTCGCCCTGCTGGAGCACGCGGAGCAGGCGGGTCTGCGCGTCCATCGGCATGTCGCCGATCTCGTCGAGGAACAGCGTGCCCCCGGCCGCCTGCTCGAACTTGCCGGCGACGCGGGCGGCAGCGCCGGTAAAAGCACCCCGCTCATGCCCGAACAGCTCCGCCTCGATCAGCTCGCGCGGGATCGCGGCCATGTTGAGCGCGACGAAGGGCGCGCGGCGGCGCGGGCCGAGATCGTGGATCGCCTTGGCGACCAGCTCCTTGCCGGTGCCCGATTCGCCCGAGATCAGCACCGTGAGGTCGTTCGAGACGACGCGGGCGATGACCCGGTAGACCTCCTGCATCGCCGGCGAGCGGCCGATCAGCGAAGAGCCGCCACTCAGCTCTTCATCGGGCTGCTCGGCGGGGGCATGGCGGCCGCGGGCGATGGCGCTGCGCACGGCCTGGCCGAGCACGTCGAGGTCGAAGGGCTTGGGGAGGTAGTCGAAGGCGCCGACCTCGGTGGCGCGGACTGCCGTCGCCAGCGTGTTCTGCGCGGAGAAGACGATCACCGGCAGGGCGGGATGCTCGGCGGTGAGCCTGGCGACTTCGTCGAGGCCGTTGCCGTCGGGCAGCACCACGTCGGTGACCAGCACATCGGGTAGTGCCGCACCGATCGCGCGGCGCAGCTCGGCGAGGCTGGCTGCCGTCGTGACGGCATGGCCTTCGCGGCGCAGCGCGGCGGCGACCACGGTGCGGATCGCGCTGTCGTCGTCGACGACCAGGACCGAGCCGCTCATGCCTTGGCTCGCGGGAGCAGAATACGGAAGACTGTCATTTCAGGGGGGCGTTCCCGGGCATATTGGATGATCCCGCCCATGTCGCGGACCAGCTTCTCGACGAGCGGGAGGCCCAGCCCCTTCCCCTCCGGCTTGCCCGATACGAAGGGCTCGAACAGGTGCTCGGCAATGTCCTCGGGCGCGCCGGGGCCATTGTCCATGACGCAGATCTCGATCGGCAGCGGCACGCGCGGGCGGCCGGCGCCGGTGCTGACCGACATGCCGTGGCGATAGGCGGTGGTCAGCACGATGCGTGGCTGGGCCAGCCCGCCCAGCGCCTCGGCGGCGTTCTTGAGCAGGTTCATCATCACCTGCTGGAAGGCGTCGGGATCGATCAGCACCTGCGGCAGCGAGGGATCGAAGCGCTCCTCGATCACCATGCCGCGGGCGAAGCCGGCCAGCGCGACGCGGCGGGCATGGTCGAGCAGCGGATAGACATTGGTCGGCTCGAGCTTGAGCGGCCGCGTGTCGGTGAAATCCTGCATCCGGTCGATCAGCGCGACGATGCGATCGACTTCGGTGGTGATCAGGCCGGTGAGCTCGCGGTCCTCGCCCGAGCTGGCGAGCAGCTGCGCCGCGCCGCGGATGCCCGAGAGCGGGTTCTTGATCTCATGCGCCAGCATCGCGGCGGCACCCACCGCGGCACGGGCGCCGGCGCTACGGTCGGCGCCCTGCGCCACCCGGCGGGACTGGGGCGCGTGATGGAGGGTGACGATGCGCCAGCCCGGATGATCGGCGACCATCGTCTCGACGAAATCGACACGGATGCGCGGGCCGCGGATCGCCTCGATCTCGATGTCGAAGGCAGCGAAGCCGTGCCCGTCACGTCGATCGACATAACCATCGGGCGGGCTCAGCACCGCGTCATAGGGCTGGCCGATCATCGTGGTCTCGGCATGGTTGAGCATCGCCTCGCACGCCGCATTGGCATGGGCGATGCGACCGTCGGGATCGATGACGAGGACCGCGACGGGGAGCGCGGCGAACATCTCCGCGAAGCTGGGGCCAGTGGCGGGCGGCGCAGGCCGCAGCCGCCTCAGGCCGCCGCGCGGGAACGCCACGGCGCGTAGAATTCGTCGAGCATCGCCAGCACCGTCTTGGCGTCGGCTATCTGGTTGACCTTGTTGCGGAATTCGGCCGAGCCGGTGAGGCCCTTGGTGTACCAGCCGAGATGCTTGCGCATCATGTTGACGCCGGTCATCTCACCATAATGTTCGAGACTATCGACGTAATGCTCGATAATAACACGATATTGTTCGTCGATGCTCGGGTCGGCGCGCTCGCCCTTGCCCGTCAGCGCATCCATCACCTGGCGCAGCACCCAGGGCTTGCCGTACGCGCCGCGGCCGATCATCACCCCGTCCGCGCCCGACTGGCGCAGCGCCTCGCGGGCATCCTCGACCGAACAGATGTCGCCATTGACGATCACCGGGATCTTCACCGCGTCCTTGACCGTGCGGACGAACGCCCAGTCGGCCGAGCCGCGATACATCTGGTTGCGGGTGCGGCCATGCACCGTGACCATCTTCACCCCGAGATCCTCGGCGATGCGGGCCAGTTCCGGCGCGTTGAGGCTGTCGTGGCACCAGCCCATGCGCATCTTGAGCGTGACCGGCACGTCGACCGCCTTGACGCAGGCGTCGATCAGCGAGGCGGCATGCTTGAGGTCGCGCATCAGCGCCGAGCCGGCATCGCCATTGGTGACCTTGCGGACCGGGCAGCCCATGTTGATGTCGATGATTGCGGCGCCGCGATCCTCGTTGAGCTTGGCGGCCTCGGCCATCTCGGCGGGCGAGCAGCCGACGAGCTGCATCGACACCGGCTCCTCGATCGGATCCCAGGCGGCCTTCTGGATCGACTGGCGCGTGTCGCGGATCGCGGCGGCGCTGGCGATCATCTCGGTGACGTTGAGGCCCGAGCCGTAACGGCGCACGGCGCGGCGGAACGGCAGGTCGGTCACGCCGGTCATCGGCGCGAGAATGACCGGGTCTTCGACCGTCACCGGGCCGATCTGGATGGGGGCGAGTTCGCTCATGACAATGCCTGAAAAATAGGCAGCGGCACCTACAGGTACAAGCAGATATTGGCAAGTAGACGGTTCCGGACGCGGAAGCTGGCGTTGGTTGCACGCCAGGCGGGTTGCGCGGTGGCGCTCCGGGGAATGGAAATCAGCCAGGAATGGCGGAAACGCGCGGGTTTCCGCGGAGTCGATGTGCGCATTGCCTGACGCCTTGAACGCGGATGTTGGCGCGGTGCCCTCGCAGCGTTGCGGCAAGCCGTTGCGCGAGTGCGGGAAATCCTGTGCTCGCTTCGGCGTATCGACAGTTCAAAGAGCGGCCGGTGGGAACCGGCTGAGCTTCGAGGCTGCCGGAGGATTTCCTACATTGGAAGGCTATTCAGGCTCGCCTGGTTTTGGCGGCCAATGGATGATCATGCGAAACTCCGTGGCAAGATTGCCCATCGGCGTGATGGCGGGCGTGAACTCGGCGCGCTTCAGCAGCAGCCTGCAGGTCTCGCGATCAAGCCATCGCGATCCGCTGGACCTGGCAACCTTGCATCCCCCCACCTGCCCCTGCTCGCCGACGGCCAGGGCCACCTTGACGCTTCGGCGCCCGAGCTTTCGGCGGATTTCCGCTGGATAGTCGTGATCGGTGATCCAGCTTTCGGAGTGAAGGGGGCTCGCGCCGGTCGAGATCATCTCGCTCCGCCCATAGTCCTGCTCGGGGACATCCTGTTGGGCGAGGAGTGCGAGCAAGGTGAGGATGAGCATGCGGGCCTCCAATGCCGGCAGATACTATGCGCGTAGTTGGGGAAATCAAATGGTGGCAGCGCTACGGGGCATACGCTAGGCGACTGGCGATGAGGACTGTCGCCATTATCGTCGCCGCCGGGAGCGGTACCCGGGCCGGGGGGAGCGTGCCCAAGCAGTTCGCGCCGCTGGCCGGCAAGCCGATGCTCCGGCACAGCTTCGACGCCTTGACGTCCCATCCTGAAGTGGACGCTGTGGTCGTAGTTGTTGGCGAAGGCCAGGAATCGGCGCTGCACGCGGTGCTGGGGGATGTGCCCCTTGCGATCGGCGGGGCGACGCGGCGGGAAAGCGTACAGAACGGTCTGGTACTGGCGGGGGATGCGGACCGCGTGCTGATCCACGATGCCGCCCGCCCCTTCCTGTCGCACGCCGTTATCGACCGACTGCTGGCGGCGCTGGACGATCATGCCGGAGCCATTCCGGGCCTGCCGGTGGCGGATACGCTTGTTTCCGCGTCCGGAGCGTCTGTTCCGCGCGAAGGGCTGGTGCGGGTGCAGACGCCACAGGCGTTTCGCGGGGCCGATATCGCCGAGGCGCATGCGGCGTGGCCGCCGGATCAGGAAGCGACCGATGACGCGCAGATGGTGCGCGCACTCGGCAAGACGGTTGCAGTCGTGGAAGGGAGCACGATGCTCGAGAAGATCACCCACCCCAATGATTTCGCCGCCGCCGAGGCGCGGTTCGGGGCTTCGATGCGGGTACGGACCGCGACCGGCTATGACGTGCACCGCTTCGCCGAGGGCGAGGAGCTCTGGCTGGGCGGGGTGAAGGTGCCCTATTCGCGCGGGCTTTCCGGGCATAGCGACGCCGATGTGGTGCTGCACGCGATCACCGACGCGCTGCTCGGCACGATCGGCGCGGGCGATATCGGCATGCACTTCCCGCCGAGCGACCCGAAATGGCGCGGGGCGGCCTCGGCGCAGTTCCTCCAGCATGCGGCGGGCCTGGTGGCGGCCGAGGGTGGCGTGATCGATTTCGTCGACGTCACGATCATCTGCGAGGCGCCCAAGGTGGGCCCGCACCGCGAGGCGATCCGGGCGAGCATTGCCGCGATCCTGGGGCTGCGGGTTTCCGAAGTGAGCGTGAAGGCGACGACCACCGAGCGGCTGGGGTTCACCGGGCGCGGCGAGGGCATGGCCGCGCAGGCGGTGGCGACGGTGCGGGTGCCTGCCTGAGTGATGGTCTTGCGGCTCTCCGGCGAAAGCCGGGGCCCAGGGTCACAAGCGAAATGGCAGAGAAACCCTGGGCCCCGGCCTTCATCGGGGAACTGCCGAGCATTGGGGGCGTGGGACACTCTCCCCGCCGCCTCAGGGAACGAACTGACTCGCGTCGGCAACATTACGGTGGCACATGCCCCGCCCTATGGACACGATTCTCCCGCCGGAGCTGGTCGCCGCAGCGCGCAAGGTGCTTGAAGCCAATCGCGCAGCCGGGCGCCGCGTCGCCGTGGCCGAGAGCTGCACGGGCGGCCTCGTCTCGGCCGCGCTCACCGAGATCCCCGGCTCCTCCGACGTCTTCGACGCCGGGTTCGTCACCTATTCGAACGAAGCCAAGCACGATGTGCTCAAGGTCGGCAGCGACGTGCTGGAGACCTTCGGCTCGGTCTCGATCGCGGTCGCCTGGAGCATGGCGCAGGGCGCCCTCGCCCGCACCCATGCCGATGTCGCGGTGGCGATCACCGGGATCGCCGGCCCCGATGGCGGCAGCGAAAAGAAGCCGGTGGGCACGGTGGTGTTCGCCCAGGCGGTGCGCAACGCCGATCCCGATCACATCGTCGCGGATGCCCGCCATTTCGAGAATAACGGCCGTGCCGGCATCCGCCTTCAGGCGGCGTTGTGCGCGCTCGAGCTGCTGATGCCGGGTGCCGCGGCGCCCGAGGCGGACGAAGCCGACGTCGAATCGCCGTAGAGCCGGGCAGCGCGTTCCTCGAACGCGTTGATCATCTTGCGCAGCGCCCGGTCGAACATCTGGCCGGCGAGCATCTCGAACACGCGGTTCTTGAAGGCGAAGTCGACGGTGAAATCGACCAGGCAGCCCCCCTGCCCGTCGCTGCGAAAGCCCCAGTCATTGTTGAGGTGCTTGAGCGGGCCATCGACATATTCGATGTGCAGGCTGGCCGGGCGCGCCTTGGTGACGCGCGAGGTGAAGGTCTCGCGCAGGCCCTTGAAGCCGACGATCATGTCCGCGAGCATCTGCGTATCGCTGTTCGAGCGGACACGGATCGCGCTGACCCAGGGCAGGAATTCCGGATATCTGGCGACGTCGGCGACGAGGTCGAACATCTGCTCCGGGGTGTAGGGCAGCGGGCGGGTTTCGGAATGCTTGGGCATTGTCTCTTCTGGTTCGAAACGCTTCCTATTGCCGTCATTCCCGCGAAGGCGGGAATCCATTGGCGGTGCCGTCGCCCATCTATCCCGATTTCAGGATGAATGGATCCTCGCCTTCGCGGGGATGACGATGGTGGAATACCCTCCCCGCTCCGGGGAGAAATTTCACTTGGCCCCCTTCGCCAGCTTCGCCTCGCGCGCGGCCTTCATCTCGGCGAAGTCCTCGCCGGCGTGATAGCTCGAGCGGGTCAGCGGCGAGGAGGCGACCTGGAGGAAGCCCTTGGCCCGGCCGATCGCGCCATAGGCCTGGAAGGCGGCGGGCGTGACGAACTCCTCGACCTTGGCGTGGCGCGGCGTCGGCTGGAGATACTGGCCCATCGTCAGGAAATCGATGTCGGCCGAGCGCATGTCGTCCATCACCTGGTGGACCTCCAGGCGCTGCTCGCCCAGGCCGAGCATGATGCCAGACTTGGTGAAGATCGTCGGGTCGAGGCGCTTGACCGTCTCCAGCAGGCGCAGCGACGCATAATAGCGCGCGCCCGGGCGGATCGTCGGGTAGAGCCTCGGGACGGTCTCCAGGTTGTGGTTGTAGACGTCCGGGCGGGCAGCGACGATCGCTTCGATCGCGGCTTCATGCTTGTTGCGGAAGTCCGGCGTCAGGATCTCGATCGTGGTGGTCGGGTTGGCCTTGCGGATCTCCTCGATCACCTTGACGAACTGGCTGGCGCCGCCGTCGGGCAGATCGTCACGATCGACCGAGGTGATGACGATGTGCTCGAGGCCCATCTGCGCGGCGGCTTCCGCGACGTGCTGCGGCTCCAGCGGATCGACCTTGCGCGGCATGCCGGTCTTGACGTTGCAGAAGCGGCAGGCGCGCGTGCAGACGTCGCCCAGGATCATCACCGTGGCGTGTTTCTTCGTCCAGCACTCGCCGATGTTCGGACAGGCCGCTTCCTCGCAGACGGTAACGAGGTTCTTCGAGCGCATCAGCGCCCGGGTTTTCGCGAAACCTTCCGAGGTCGGAGCCTTTACGCGGATCCAGTCGGGCTTGCGCTGACGCTCGGGACGCGGTGCTGCGGAGAGATCGTTCATGGGGGCCAGATAGAGCGGCTGGGCCGGCGTTTCCAGCCCTGGTTGCACTTTCGTCAAGCTGTGGCCTCCGCAACACTTCGATACAAACCTTGGCAGTCGGAAAAGCGGACGCTAGGGCATCCGCCATGACCGACTTCACCGACCTGCTCGACGGCTATCAGCGCTTCCGGACCAGCGAATATCGGCGGCATCGCGACCGCTGGTCGGGACTGAGCGAAGGCCAGAGCCCGCGGGTGATGGTGATCGCCTGTTCGGACAGCCGGGTCGATCCGGCGCAGATCTTCGATACCGTGCCCGGCGAGATCTTCGTGGTGCGCAATGTCGCCAACCTGGTGCCGCCGTTCGAGGATGATGCGAGCCGCCACGGCGTGTCGGCCGCGCTGGAGTTCGCGGTGAACCAGCTCGAGGTGCCCGAGATCCTGGTGCTCGGCCATGGCGCGTGCGGCGGTGTCGGCGCGGCGCTGTCGCAGCGCTTCAAGGGCGCGGCGAACGGTGAAGGCGGGTTCATCGCGCACTGGGTCGACATGCTCGATGCGGCGCGCGAGCAGGTCGTCGCCAAATATGGCACCGGGCCCGAGGCGGTGCGCGCGCTCGAGTTGGAGACGGTGCGGGTGTCGCTGACCAACCTCACCACCTTCCCCTTCGTCAGCAAGCGGCTGGCCGAGGGACGGCTGAAGATCCACGGCGCCTATTTCGCGATCGCGGACGGCGTGCTGCACGTGATGGGCGACGACGGCGAGTTCGCGCCGGCCTAACGCGCGGCGGCGCCGAGTTCGGCGACTTCCTCCAGATAGCGTTTGCGCGGGGTCCAGCCGCCATCGACGCTGCCGATGATCTTGTGCCGGACCGGGCCGAGCCCGCAGAAGCGCAGGATGTTGCGCTCCAGGCTCTTGAGGCTGTGGGCGCGGTAGAGCCAGCTATAGACCGGCGCGGGCGTCTGCATCGTCACCACGACGCGCGCCGAGCGGCCCTGGAGCAGCGGCTCGGGAAAGCCCTGCTTGACATAGCGGAAGGCGAAATCGGGGCGGAGCAACTGTTCGAGGAACGCCTTGAACCACGCCGGCACGTCGCCGAGCCAGAGCGGATAGAAGATCGCGACATGCTCGGTCCAGAGCAGGTCGCGCTGGATCGCCTCGATCACCGGGAGGACCGGCTCCTCGCGATATTCGGCCTGGGTGCGCAGGATCGGGAAATCGAGATCGGCGATGCGGACGCGGCGGACTTCGTGCGCCGCGCCTACCGCCCCCTCGGCATAGGCATCGACCAGCGCATGGCCGTAGCGGGCGGGATCGGGGTCCGGATGGCCATCGAGCAAGAGGATGCGGGTCATGGGCATGACCCTGCCCCGCCCTGTCCCACCTCGCCTTGCGCAGGGTCAAATGGCTGGCGTGGTCAGAGCCCGGCGTCGGTCTTCAGCGTGCCTTCCGGATCGGCGATCGCGTCGGCGCGCTCCTGTTCGGACTTGGGTGTGGCGACCAGCGGCTTCGCGGCGGCGAGCGCACGGCGATAGGCCTCGACCAGTGCGGCGCGCGGCTCGGTGCGGATATCGGGCTGGACGCCCTTGCCTTCCCAATTGTCATGGGTGGTCGGATGCTCGACCCGGCCGTTGGGGACGAAGGCGCTCATGCCGGCACCGAGCTCGACCGGGCGGTTCTGCGGATTGGCGCCGCCGCGGGTGGGCTTGCCGACCAGCACGGCGCGGTGGGCGGCCTGAAGGTCATAGGCGAAGCCCTCCGCCGCCGAGAAGGTGCGGTTGGCGGTGAGCACGAACACCGGCTTGTCGAGATAGAGCGAGCCGCCGGCCGGGATATCGGCGTGGCGCTGCTCGACTTCGGTGGTGCCGTCCCGGTTGCGCCAGGTGATCTTCGCCATCGGGATCGGGGTGGCCGAGAGATGGCCGAGCAGGCGCGAATCCGTAGTACCGCCGCCGCCGGTATTCTCGCGCAGGTCGATGATCAGCGCGTTGGTATCGCGGAGCATCTCCATCGCGCGATCGATCATCACGGCGCCATCGGCGTCCTGAGCGAAGTAGCGCAGCTTGAGATAGCCGATATTGCCCGGCAGGCGGCGCACGCCCATCAGCCCGTGAGCGATATGCTTCTCGAGCAGCGCGGCTTCATTCGGGACCGGCGTGCGATCCGGCGTGATCGTGTTGATCCTGATCTTGAGATGCAGGTCGTGGCTCTCGGCGAGGAGCGCGTTGACCTGCGTGACCAGGGCCTCACGGTCGCGGATCGCGATCAGGCGGCCCCGTTCCTTGCGGAGGAGCGCCTGGATGCGCGTGCCGACATCGGGATAGGAATAGGTGTCGAGCCCGGTGATCAGCGCATCGACCGCGCGGGTGGCCGCGGCCGGCGTGAGGTCATCGGGTGCCGCCGAGACGGGAGCGGCGAGCAGAAGCAGGGCAGCGGCGGCAAGGGTGCGCATCGGGGTTCCGAACCTGTGAAGTGTGTTGCTTGAACAAACCACTTCGGTGCGGAACGCGATTTCCTTGCGACGAAACTCAACTTTGCCGCGACCGGATCAAAGGCCGAGCGCCTTCTTTGCGACCTTCTCCACCTCGGGATCGAGCTCGGGCGGGGTCATCGGCACATGCTTTTCCAGCGCATCGGCGATCGCGGTGAGCGCGGTGATGCGGGCGGACTTCTTGTCGTTCCCGTCGATCACGATCCAGGGCGCATGCTCGGTGTTGGTGCGCTTGAACATCTCGTGCATCGCCTCGAGATAGTCGGGGCGCTTCGCCCGGTTGCGATAATCGTCGAGCCCGGTCTTCCAGCGCTTCCAGGGATGTTCGAGCCGGTCCTTGAGCCGCTTGTCCTGGGTCTTCTGGGTGACGTGGACGAAGACCTTCACGAGGGTGGTGCCGGCCGTGACCTGCTGGGCCTCGAAATCGTTGATCTCGGCATAGCCGCGTTCCCACTCGGCCTTGCCGGCAAAGCCCTCGACCCGCTCGACCAGGACGCGGCCGTACCAGGTACGGTCGAAGATCGCGATATTGTGCTGGGCGGGCAGCCGGCGCCAGAAGCGCCAGAGGAAATGATGGGCTAGCTCCTCCTGGGTGGGCGCGGAAATCGGCCAGACTTCGTAGTAGCGCGGGTCCCATTCGGCGGTGAGGCGCTGGATGATGCCGCCCTTCCCTGCCGCATCCCACCCTTCGAACGCGACGATCGCGCGGCGGCGGTGGACGATATGGGCGTAGTGGATGTGGCTCAGCCGCTTCTGGACCTTGGCCAGCGCCTTTTCATAGTCGCCGTGGAGCTTCTCGCCCTTCTCATAGTCCGACAGATCGATCGTCACGCCGTTCCTCCATTCAATGGAGGAACGATAGAGGCAGGATAAGGCTGCGCCAACCGCCTCAGTCGGGGTTTTCGGCCGCGACCTTCGCGGTCTCGGCGCGCAGGGCCTTGAGTTCCTCGAGCGACATCGGCGCGTCCGGACCGGAGCCGCTGTCGCCGCAGCGATTGTGCAGCGCCTGCGACGCGGTGAGCATCCGCTCGCTGAGCGCGAACTGGCGGTCCATCGCCTGATCCATCTCCTTCGGCATGCCGTTGCTGCCCATGCCGGCGGTCGCCGCGCTGGACATCAGCGAGCCACCCATCGACACCGCCGTGCCGACGCCGGGGATAAGACCCGCCAGGCTGGAGAGCAGCCCACCGGTACGCGCAGCCTTGGATCGCGCCTGCATCTTCTTGCGCATGTCCTCCGCCATCCTGGTCATGCCGATGCTCTCGGCCTGCATGTCGCGCTCGGCCTGAGCGACTTCGGCGCGCAGCTTGGTGCAGACCGGATCCTCGGCGGGCGGCCCGGCGGGCGCCGGCGGCTGGGGCACATCCTGCGCGACGGCCGCGCCCTGAACGAGCAGCAGCGAGGCGGCAAAGGCGAGAATGGGGGGATGGCGAGTCATGGCAAAGCTCCCGGTCAGTCGTCCGAAGGCGGGTGGAGGTCGGTTATCCTGCCGGCGGCATCGATGCCGAAGCGCCAGGTCATCGACTGGTTCCTGAAGGCGATCGCATAGAGGCGGACATGCTCGTCCTTGCCGGGCGTATCCGCGACCAGGGTGACGCGCTGGACCGGGCCGAGCGCGGCGAGCAGCGGCTGGCCGTAATCCTCGAGGAACGGCACCGGCCCCTTGAGTGCGCTTTCGGCATAGCGCTTGCGATCGAGCTTGCCCGCCGCCGCTTCGGCCATCGCTTCGCGCATCAGCGCGGTGAGTTCGGGCTTCGTATCCGGCATCGCCCTGGGCGCGGCCGGCCTGGGCAGGTAGAAATCGGCGATGCCACGCGCGAGCAGCGGATAGTAACGCTGCTGGTTGGTGAGGACGATCACCGTCAGCCCTTCGGCATCGGCATGGAGGATGTCGGCGAGCGCGGGGCCGCCGCTGTGCCCGACGACCTTGACGCCATGATAGGTGCCGGCGGTCCAGCCCACGCCGAAGCCGGCGGGCTTGCCGGTCTTGAGCAAGGGGGGCGTCTCGAGCAGCTGCTGGCTTTCGGGCTTGAGCAGCTCCCCGCGATCGAGCGCGGCGAACAGGGCGGCGAAATCGCGCGCCGAGCTGTGCAGGCCACCGGCGGCATAGCCGGTCTCGCCATAGACGAAGCTGCTCATCCGCTGCTCGCCGTCGCGCCAGGCATGGATGGCGGCGCGGTGCGGGAGCGGCAGCGACGAGCGGAACGGTCCACCCTGGCGCTCGAAGTTGAAGCCGGTGTCCTTCAGGCCGAGCGGAACGCAGATCTCGTCGCGAAAGATCGCGGCGATGTCCTTGCCCGCCACCTTCTCCATCACCGCGCGCAGCACGACGAAATCGGTGAAGCCATAGCGGCTCTCGGCGCCCGGCGCATAGGCCAGCGGCGCCTGCATCGCGGCTGCGAGCGTGTCCGCGACGTTGTCCTTATGCTCGGGCAGCTTCTCGGACAGGCCGGAGCTGTGGCTGGCGAGGTTGAGGATCGTGATCTCGCGCCAGCTGGCGGGGGCATCGGGGAAGAAGCGATCGAGCGTGTCGTCGAGGCGGAGCTTGCCGGCCTCGACCAGCCGCATCAGCGCGATGCCGGTGAAGATCTTGGTGGCGGACGCGGTCTGGAAGCGCGTGTCCGGCCCCACGGGTGCGTTCCATTCGAGATTGGCGAGCCCGTAGCTGCGCACCGTCTCGACCTTGCCCTTGCGGACCACGGCGACGGCGATCCCGGGGATGTGCCCGGCTTCCATCTGGGTGCGGACATAGTCATCGACGGCATCGGCGCTTGCGGGCGCCGCTGCGAACAGGGCCATGGCGGCCACACCAGCCAGGTAACGCATCCAACCCTCCCGACACGAGCAAGACTGCCCGAAATCGGGCTAGCCGCGCCGGGAACCTGCCGGGAATGGCTATGCGATGAAAGTCGACCTGCTCACTTCGAAGCAGCGATCCGATCGGCATCGACGCGGTTCTGGAGCATCTTGCCCGCTTCGGCATCGGCGGCGCTGCGCAGCGTCGTCTCGGCGATGGCGGCCAGCGCTTCCTCGGTGAGGAAGGCCTGGTGGCCGGTAACCAGCACGTTGGGGAAGGTCAGCAGGCGCTGGAAAAGGTCGTCGGAGATGATCTCGTTCGACAGATCCTCGAAGAACAGATCGGCTTCCTGTTCATAGACGTCGAGCGCAACGGCGCCGATCTTGCGGGACTTGAGCCCCTCGATCAGCGCGGCGGTATCGATCAGTGCGCCGCGGCTGGTGTTGACGATCATCAGGCCGTCACGGGCGGCGTCGATCGTCGCGGTATCGATCAGGTGGCGGGTGTCCGGGGTGAGCGGGCAATGGAGGGTGACGATCTCGGCGGTGCGCAGCAGTTCGTCGCGGGGAAGGTAGCGGACGCCGATGCGCTCCAGCTCGGGGTCGGGATAGAGGTCGGCGGCCAGCACCTCGCAGCCAAAGCCGAGCCTGAGGCCGCGGGCGACCAGCGCGCCGATCTTGCCGGTGCCGATCACGCCGACGGTGCGCCCGTGGAGATTGCGGCCGATCAGGCCGTCGAGCGCGAAATTATTGTCGCGCACCCGCGCCCAGGCGCGCGGGATATGGCGATCTACCGCAAGCAGGAGCCCGATGGTGAACTCGGCAACGGCATGGGGGGAATAGGCGGGCACGCGGACCACGGCGATCCCGAGCCGATGCGCGGCGGCGAGATCGACATTGTTGAACCCGGCACAGCGTAGCGCGACCAGCCGCGTCCCCTGCCCGGCCAGCACTTCCAGCACCTCGGCATCGACGACATCGTTGACGAAGACGCACACCGCCTGGTGCCCGGCGGCGAGCGATGCGGTGGCGGGCTCGAGGCGGGGCTCGAGGAAATGCAGGTCATGGCCGAATGCCGCGTTCGCTTCGGTCAGGAAGCGGCGGTCATAGGACTTGGTGTTGAACACCGCGATACGCATGCATGTCTCCCGCCGGATGTGCCGGCCATTTCGGATACCGCAGCGGCCCGGCGGCGGCCAGTGGTGCCCGGACATGCGCCCTATCATGCGTCAACCACACCATTTCGGATGAAATTGGGCGCGTGACGAATGAAAATCGTCGCAACTTCCCTTGAATAATAGCTGAATTATATGCTTTTTCCGCTGCGGAGCTGCGCTCCGGGTTTCAGCGTTCTTGGGGGATTTCATGAAAATCGGTTCGATGTGGCGTCTGGGCGCAGGCCCTTGCGCGTGCGTGATGGCGCTTGCCGCCTGCAGCGGCGGTGGCGGCACCGGCTCCGGACCCAGCGGCGGCGTTGCCGGCCCGACCCCGGCGCCGACGGTCAGCCCGACGCCGACTCCCACCCCCACGCCCACGCCGGTGCCCAAGGAAACCGCGACCACCAGCGACGGCGTGACCGTCGACATCGCGCCGATCGCTGCCTTCGAATATCCTTGGGCGATCAACTTCATTCCCGACGGGCGCCTCCTGGTGACCCAGGCCTTTGACGGGATCCGGCTGGTTGCCCAGAACGGGTCCTATTCCGCGCCGCTTGCCGGCCTGCCCAAGGGTTTCCGCGCGTTCGACATCATACTGAGCGCCGATTACGCCACGTCGCACAAGGTGGTCATCAGCTTCGACGAGCCGGGCACCAACGGAGCGGAAGGGCTCGCCGTGGCGACGGCGGAGCTGGTGTTGCCGACCGATGGCGAGCCGCGCTTCGAGAATTTCAAGACCATCTGGAGGCAGACCAAGACGACCACTGCCGGCCAGTTCGGCGGCAAGCTCGCCTTCTCGCCGGACGGCAAATATCTGTTCATCACCACCGGCGAGCGCGCGACCTTCGATCCGGCGCAGGACCTGTCCAATACGCTGGGCAAGACGATCCGGCTGTTCGCCGACGGCACGATCCCGCCGGACAATCCCTTTGTGAAGACGCCCGGTGCGATGCCGGAGATCTGGACGCTCGGGCATCGCAATCCCTATGGCATCGCGTTCGATGCCGCCGGGCGCCAGTGGCAGCACGAAATGGGTCCCAAGGGCGGCGACGAGCTCAACCTGATCGTTCCCGGCGGCAATTATGGCTGGCCGAAAGTCTCCTGGGGCAACAACTATGACGGCGGGCTGATCCCCAAGCCGGCGACCGGCGACGGCTATGTGGCGCCGGTGACCTATTGGGACCCGGTGATCGCGCCGGCGGGCATGATCATCTATTCGGGCAAGATGTTCCGGCAATGGGCCGGCTATGCGATCATGGGCGGCCTGCAGTCGCAGGGGCTGGTGTTCGTCAAGTTCAACGGGACGAGCGCGGCCGAAGTCGCCCGGTTGCCGCTCCACGCGCGCATCCGCGATGTCCGCGAAGGCTCGGACGGGGCGATCTGGGTGCTCGAGGATACCGGCACCGGGCGCGTGCTGCGCGTCTCGCCCCGGCCGAACTGAGCGGCCTCAGCAGGCGACGACGTTCACCGCCAGGCCGCCCTGGGCCGTCTCCTTGTACTTGGAGCGCATGTCCTCGCCGGTCTGGCGCATCGTCTCGATCACCGCGTCGAGGCTGACGACATGGCTGCCGTCGCCATGCATGGCGAGATAGGCGGCGTTGATCGCCTTGATCGCGCCCATCGTGTTGCGCTCGATACAGGGGATCTGGACGAGGCCGCCGATCGGATCGCAGGTGAGGCCGAGATTATGCTCCATGCCGATCTCGGCGGCGTTCTCGATCTGGGCGTTGGTTGCGCCGAGCGCCGCGGCCAGGCCGGCGGCGGCCATCGAGCAGGCGACGCCGACTTCGCCCTGGCAGCCCATCTCGGCTGCCGAGATCGAGGCGCGCTTCTTGTAGAGGAAACCGATCGCCGCGGTGGTCAGCAGGAAGGTTCGCGAACCCGCGGGCGTGGGGTTGGCGCAGAAGGTCTCGTAGTAGCGCAACACCGCCGGGATCACCCCCGCCGCGCCATTGGTGGGCGCCGTGACGACGCGGCCGCCGGCGGCGTTCTCCTCGTTCACGGCGAGCGCCCAGAGGCTGACCCAGTCGAACACAAGCGACGGATCGCTGCGCGGTCCGCGCGCCATCAGCCGCTGGTGAAGATCGCGGGCGCGGCGCTTGACCTTGAGGCCGCCGGGCAGCTCCCCCTCCCCGCGCATGCCGCGATCGATACAGGCCGACATCGCGGCGCGCAGGCTGTCGAGGAACGCGTCGGTCTCGGCGTCATCGCGCCAGGCGGCTTCGTTGGCGCGGACGATATCGGCGATGCTGGCGTCCTGCGCGGCCGCCACGGCGAGCAGCTCGGCGCCCGAGGTGAAGGCGAAGGGCAACTTGACGTTGGTCTGCGGCGCCTCGCAGCCACCCTCGACGATCGCACCGCCGCCGATCGAATAGTAGAAGGTCTCCCAAGGCTCGCCCTCGGGATAGTGCGCCACGAAGCGCATGCCGTTCGGGTGGGCCGGCAGGAACTTGTCGTCGCGGAAGATCAGGTGGCGGCCCTCGACGAATGGCACCACGACGTGGCCGCCCAGCGCCAGCTGCTGCTCGGCGCGGATCGTGTCGACGATCGTGTTCACCGCGTCGGGATCGACGCTCTCGGGCTGGTAGCCGGCAAGGCCGAGGATCGTCGCGATATCGGTCGCGTGGCCGCGCCCGGTAAGGGCGAGCGAGCCATAGAGTTCGCAGGAGACGGCGGTCGGCGTTCCGCGATCGAGCGCCGCTTCCGCAAAGGCCGCGGCGGCGCGCATCGGGCCGACGGTGTGCGAGCTCGACGGGCCGATACCGATCGTGAACAGGTCGGCGAGCCCAATGGTCGCCTCCGCCCGGGCACGCGCCCGCGCGGTGTTGTCTTCAGACATTGCTACTCCTGCGTCCCGACTCTGTCGGCCGGATTGCTGATCTTGGTTGTAGTTTTATGTCTGTAGGTTGAAGTTTTATAACTTCAAGCGGGCGAGAGGCCCCTTGTAATTCTGTTCCCCGGCTTTCGCCGGGGAACAGAGAGGGCGGTCACGCGACCGCGAAACTCAGCCCGCCGAGGGATCGACGATGCCGTCGGTGCCCTTCTTGGCGAGGTCCGCCGCGACCTGCGGCGCCAGGCGGATGTTGAGCTCCTTGAGCTGCTTCTCGCTGACATAGGACGGGGCCTGCATCATCAGGTCCTCGGCCTTCTGCGTCATCGGGAAGACGATGACTTCGCGGATGTTCGGCTCGTCGGCGAGCAGCATGACGATGCGGTCCACGCCCGGGGCCGAGCCGCCGTGCGGCGGGGCGCCGAACTTGAACGCGTTGATCATGCCGGCGAAGTTGGTGTCGACGTCCGCCTGGGTGTAGCCGGCGATCTCGAACGCCTTGTACATGATCTCTGGACGGTGGTTCCGGATCGCGCCCGAGGACAGCTCGATGCCGTTGCAGACGATGTCATACTGGTACGCCAGGATGTCGAGCGGGTCCTTGGTCTCCAGCGCTTCCAGCTCGCCCTGCGGCATCGAGAAGGGGTTGTGGCTGAAATCGACCTTCTTGGCGTCCTCGTCATACTCGAACATCGGGAAGTCGACGATCCAGCAGAATTCGAAGCGCTTCTTGTCGATCAGCTCGAGCTGCTCGGCGGCGCGGGTGCGCGCAAGGCCGGCGAGCTTGGTGGCCTGGGCTTCCTTGCCGGCGGCGAAGAAGATGCCGTCGTTCGGACCGAGGCCCATCGCGTCGGCAATCGCCTTCATGCCTTCCTGGCCGTGGTTGTTGGCGATCGGGCCGCCGAACACGCCGTCCTTCTGGGTGGCATAGCCGAGGCCCGGGAAGCCTTCCGACTGGGCCCAGCTGTTCATGTCGTCGAAGAACTTGCGGCTCTTCTCATGCGTGTTCGGCGCCGGGATGGCGCGGACGACATCGCCGCCCTCGACGATCGAGGCGAAGCGGCCGAAGCCCGAGCCCTTGAAGAACTCGCTCACGTCGGTGATCAGCAGCGGGTTGCGCAGGTCGGGCTTGTCGTTGCCGTACTTCAGCATCGATTCGCGGTACGGGATGCGCTTGAACGGAAGCGCCGAGACGCTGCGGCCCATGCCTTCCCAGTCGGCGAATTCCTCGAACACGCCGTGCAGCACCGGCTCGATCGCGGCGAACACGTCGTCCTGGGTGACGTAGCTCATCTCGAAATCGAGCTGGTAGAACTCGCCAGGCGAGCGATCGGCGCGGGCGTCCTCGTCGCGGAAGCAGGGCGCGATCTGGAAATACTTGTCGAAGCCGGCGACCATCAGCAGCTGCTTGAACATCTGCGGCGCCTGGGGGAGCGCGTAGAACTTGCCCGGGTGGACGCGGCTGGGCACGAGATAGTCGCGGGCGCCCTCGGGGCTCGACGCGGTGAGGATCGGCGTCTGGAACTCGGTGAAGCCCTGGTCGATCATCCGGCGGCGCAGCGACGCGATGACGCTCGAGCGCAGCATGATGTTCTTGTGGACCTTCTCGCGGCGCAGATCGAGGAAGCGGTTCCGCAGCCGGATTTCCTCGGGGTACTCGGCATCGCCGAACACCGGCAGCGGCAGTTCCTGCGCCTGGCTCTGGATCTTCGCGTCGGTGACGCGGATCTCGACTTCACCGGTCGGCAGGTTCGGGTTCACCGCCTCGGCCGAGCGGGCGACGACCTTGCCGGTCATCGTCACGACCGATTCGCTGCGCAGCGACTCGATCACCTGGAAGGCCGGACCGTCGACTTCGGTGACGATCTGGGTGATGCCATAATGGTCGCGCAGGTCGATGAAGACCAGGTCGCCATGGTCGCGCTTGCGGTGGACCCAGCCCGAAAGGCGGACTTCCTGGCCGACATGTTCGGCGCGGAGCTGGGCGCAGGTGTGCGTGCGATAGGCGTGCATTTCCGGTCTTTCCCTTGCTCGTCACCCCCGCGAAGGCGGGGGTCCAGGGTCACGAGCCGTGCTGCCTGGGGCTCTGGATCCCCGCCTGCGCAGGGATGACGAATAAATTAGCGTGGGCGCGCATTCCTTGCAGACCCCACTTTTGTCAACCCGAAGACCGGTCTATGGGCCTAGGATGCATATCCATGGTCTGATTGAAGACAGCGCGACTCTCGCCAACCTCTGCGCCCGCCTCGCCAACAAGCCTTACGTCTGCGTGGACACCGAGTTCATGCGCGAAAACAGCTATTGGCCCGAACTCTGCCTGATCCAGATCGCCGACGACGAAGAAGCCGCGGCGATCGATCCGATGGCACCGGGAATCGATCTCACCCCCCTGCTCGACCTGATGGTCGACAATGAGGAGGTGCTGAAGGTCTTCCATGCCGGCGGCCAGGACATCGAGATCGTCTACAACCTGACGGGCAAGACCCCGCACCCGCTGTTCGATACCCAGGTCGCCGCGATGGCGCTCGGGCTTGGCGAGCAGATCGGCTATTCGAACCTGGTCGACACCTATCTGGGCTTCACCATCGACAAGGGTGCCCGCTTCACCGACTGGAGCCGCCGCCCTCTCGACAAGCGCCAGATCGACTACGCCATCGCCGACGTGACCCACCTCTCCAAGATCTTCCCCAAGATGCTGGAGAAGCTGAAGAAAACCGGTCGCGGTGCCTGGCTCGACCAGGAGATGGAGCGGCTCGCCGATCCCGAGAACTATCATAACGACCCGGACGAGGCCTGGCAGCGCGTGCGCGTTTCCAGCCGCAAGCCGGAAGTGCTCGGCCGCCTGAAGGCGCTCGCCCGCTGGCGCGAGCTCGAGGCGCAGGGCAAGGACCTGCCGCGCGGCCGCATCGTCAAGGACGAGACGCTGGCCGACCTCGCCGGCAACCCGCCGCGCAAGCAGAGCGACCTTGGCAAGGTGCGCGGGCTCTCCGCCGCCTGGGCGGGCAACGATATCGGCGGGCGGCTGATGGCGGCGCTCGACGGTTCCGAGCCGATGTCCACGGCCGAGATGCCGCCGCGCGACGATCGCAAGCCCTCGCTCGGCAAGGACGGCGCGCTGGTCGCGGACCTGCTCAAGCTGCTGCTCAAGATCCGCGCCAAGGAGATCAACGTGGCGCCGCGCCTGCTCGCCCGCTCGGACGATCTCGAGTCGCTGGCCGCGGGGGTGCGCGACGGGCTCGCGATCCTGGAGGGCTGGCGCTACGAGCAGTTCGGCCGCGACGCGCTCAACCTGGTCGAGGGTCAGCTGGGGTTCACCGTCAAGAATGGTAAGCTCAAGATGACCCGTACCGAGGAACCCACCGCATGATTCGCCTCGTCCTGCCTGCCGCTGTTGCCCTGGTGATGACCGGTGCCTGCACCCCGAAGACGCCGCCCGAGGCGATCCCGGGCGTGGAGTGCAATGCGTCGAAGCTGGGCGACCTGGTCGGCAAGACGCGTAGTCCCGAAGTCGAGGCCGAGGCGCTCAAGCTGTCGGGCGCGAAGACGGTGCGCTGGCTGACGCCGGAATCGATGATGACGATGGATTTCCGCCCCGACCGGCTGAACCTGCATCTCGGCACCGACGGCAAGATCGGCTCGGCCCGCTGCGGGTAAGCGGCGTCCTTCTTACCTGCTCCCCGGCCTTCGCCGGGGACGGCTATCATCAGGGCCGAGGTTTCGCATCGAACCGTGCCCCGCGGGTAAGCACCGGGTTAAGCACCTCGTGCCCTCCCCTTCGTTACGCATCCGGGTTATAAGCCGCGCCGCCGGGGGGCGACCGAGGAGAGAGACATGCGCGCCATCGGAACGATCGCGACTGCCCTGCTGGTTGCCGGCTGCATGAACGACGGCAGGCCCACGCCGATGCCGGGGCCGCGCATCTGCAATGCCGGTGCGGTACAGCGCTTTATCGGCGCGCCGATGTCGCCGCAGCTCCAGCCACGGCTGCGGGCACGCAGCGGCGCCTCGAGCGTGCGCGTGGTGCGTCCGGGCGAGGCCGTGACGATGGATTTCCGCCGCGACCGGCTGACGGTGGACGTCAACCAGCGCGGGCGGATCAGCGGGCTGCGCTGCGTCTAGAGGCGCTCAGACCCTGGGCGCGGCGCCGAACAGGTCGTCGGCGAACAGGTCGATCGCCTTTTGCGAGATGCCGGTATTGTTGAGCAGGACGATGCTTTCCTGCGTGTCGTAGCGGTGCGCGAGCAGGCTGCGATAGCCGGCGGTACGGCCGGTTTCCCACGCCGCCTCGACCGGCTTGCCGGCGATCGTCATCGTCCGCACCCGGCCGCCGAGCGAATAGTCCTGCTCGGCGACGCGCACCGTGCGCAGCGCCCTGAGCGAGGCGGGCGAGACGAACCCCTTGTCGAACACTGCATGACCGGCGCGCAGCAGGTCGGCCGCGTTGCTGAAATAGCCGCCCGAGGCCGCCATCACCGGCGTCCGCGGATTGGGCCATTCGACCACCGGATCGACGGTGCGATAGGACAGGGCCGAGCCGGGCTGGTTCTCGGTGCCGAGCGCGGCGGTGGTATGGGCAAGGCCGAGCGGATCGAGCGTGATCTCGCGCATCGCCTGCTGGAAGGGTTTGCCGGTCGCCGTCTCGACGATCGCGACGACGATGAACCAGTTCGTCAGCAGATAGTCGAACTTGCTGCCCGGCTCGAAGATCAGGTCGCCCGAGCAGAAGCGGCGGACCGATTCCGCAGTGCCGATGTCGCGGGTGACCAGGTCGGGCTCGGTCTTGAGCTCGGGCATGAATCCATTGGGTATGCCGCTGGTGTTGGACAGAAGATGCGCGAGCTGAACCTTGGCGCCGGTATCGGCGCGATAGCCGGGAAGCAAGGTCGCGATGGGCGCGTCGAGCGCGACCTTACCTGCCTCGGCCAGCTTGAGGATGGTCACCGTGGTGAGGAATTTCGAGATCGAGGCGATACCGTAGACCGTGTCGGTGGTCACCGGCGCCTTGGTGGCGATGTTCGCCAGCCCGAAATTGCGGACATAGACTTGCTTGCCGGCCTTGGCGCGAAGGATCGTGCCGGCAAAGCCATTGTCCTTAACGAAGGCGTCGATCTTCGCGTCGTCCGGATGGCCCTTTGCCCAGCCGGGCAGCGGTGCCAGTGCGGTCATCCCAATGGCCGCGCCACCCTGCAGCAGCGCGCGTCTGTCGATCCTCATCAAGTCGTCCCTCCCTACGCCTTACACAGCGCTGATTCATTGCGGGGGCGACATGAACGCCATGTTACTAGACTTCGAGGATCGGCTCCTTGCCGAACGCCGCGGCCAACGCCTTGTGGCGTTTCTCGACCGCTTCGCCGTAGAGGGCCTCATCCTCGGGATCGAGGCATAGCGCCAGCGTCTCTTCGTCCATGTGCAGCTCCGAGCGCTTGATCGGCGCAGCGACGCCGCCCGACAGGCGCTGGCCGAGGCGGATGGCGAGCCCCCAGAGCTTGGCGCGCCAGAGCGTATCGTCATCGGCGAGCTGGGGGAGCGGCGCCGGCGTGTCGAGCCCGCCGCCGAGGGCGGTGTAGAGCGCCTGGCCGAGTGCGGCGCGGCCCATCGAGTCGATCGCCACCCAATTGCCGTGCAGCGCCGCGTCGAGGCCGCGTTCGGCACGGAATTCGGGATTGGCGTGCCAGCCGACATCGACGAGCTGGCAGGCGGCGTGGCGCAGCCGGGCCATCTCGGGCGGCTCACCGGCGAAGAGCGGAGCGATCCACTGGTCGAGCAGGTCGCCATGCTCGGGGAAGCGGCCGAGCCGCTCGCCTTCGTCGCGGGTAGCGGCGATCAGCGGGTCCTGCTGGCGCAGCTCGGGCGAGAGGCGCTGGTAGAGCAGCCCCTCGCGCAGGCCATAGGCCGAGACGATCGTGCCCTTGCTGCCGAGCTGCTTGAGCACCTGGGACAGGAGCAGAGCGGCGTCCTCCAGCGAGCCGGCGCGGGCGCTGGAGAGATTGGGGATCGCCTTGAGGTCCGCCTTGGGCATGGCGGCGATCGAGCTGGCCAGCTCGCCGATCCGCGCGACGGCCATCGGGTACTGGTGGGCGATCGGCAGCGGATAATGCTTCAGGTGCATGTCGAGCCGGGCAAGGCTGCGCCAGGAACCGCCGACGAGATAGAAGGGCAGCCCCTTCCCCCGCCCCTTCCACCCGGCATCGCCGAGCAGCCGTGCGACCTTGCGCTCCAGCGCGGCCTTGCCCTCCGCGCGGATCGCGCCGAGGCGCAGGACGCCGAGCGGGAAGGACACGCGATCGGTGACCGTGCCGGCAACGACGCGGACGAGCTCGAGCGAGCCGCCGCCGAGATCGCCGACGATGCCGTCCGCCTCGGGAATGCCCGAAAGCACGCCGAGGCCGGCGGCCATCGCCTCTTCCTCGCCCGACAATGTCTCGACCTCGAGCCCGAGGTTGCGCGCCGTTTCGATCAGCTCGCGTCCGTTGGAAGCATCGCGGACGGCGGCGGTGGCGACGGTTCGCAGCTCACCGACCTGCATCTCGCGGGCGAGCGCCGAGAAGCGCGACAGCGCGCCGCGGGCGGCGGCCATGCTGGCGGGCTCGATCGCCCCGGTCTCGGCCAGGCCGCGGCCGAGGCCGGCCATCACCTTCTCGTTGAACAGCGTCGCCGGCAGGCGCGCGGAGCCCTGATAGACCACGAGGCGCACCGAGTTGGAGCCGATATCGATGATCGCGGTACGATCCTCGACAACGGATGGCTTCGTGCGCGCCTTGCGGAACGGCAATGTCGTCATGCCTTGGCCCTGGTCCTCGCCTTGCGCTTCAGCTGGAGCTTGGGGACCGGCTTGCGTGCGTCGAGCGCGGCGCCGCGGCCCGAAAGCGACGGGTTGGTCATGAAATAGCGGTGCAGGTTGAAGTTCGCATCCTCGCCGGGGGTGATGCGGGTATAGTGCCCGTCGCTGCCGAGCACCCAGCTCTGCTCATTGTCCAGCAGGTTCGCCACCATCACCTGATCGAGCACCTGGTCGTGCACCGTCTTGTTGAGGATCGGGAGCATGAATTCCACCCGGCGATCGAAGTTGCGCTGCATCCAGTCGGCCGAGGAGATGTAGACCTTGGCGCCGTCATTGGGCAGCGCCTTGCCGTTGCCGAACGCCCAGATGCGGCTGTGCTCGAGGAAGCGGCCGACGATCGACTTGACCTTGATGTTCTCGGACATGCCGGGAACGCCGGGGCGCAGGCAGCAGATGCCGCGGATCACCAGCTCGATCTCCACTCCGGCATTGCTCGCCTCGTAGAGCTTCTCGATCACGGCGGGGTCGACCAGCGAGTTCATCTTGGCCCAGAGCTGGCCCGGGCGGCCGGCGCGGGCATGGGCGATCTCGTCATCGATCAGCCCGACCAGACGGTTGCGCAGGTCGCGCGGGGAGATGCCGATCAGTTCCAGCCCGTGCGGCTCCACATAGCCGGTGACATAGTTGAAGATCTGCGCGGCATCGCGGCCCACCCGCGGATCGGCGGTGAAGAAGCTGATGTCGGTGTAGATACGGGCGGTGATCGGGTGGTAGTTGCCGGTGCCGAAGTGGCAATAGGTGCGATAGCCATTGCCCTCGCGCCGTACGACCATCGAGACCTTGGCATGGGTCTTCCAGTCGATGAAGCCATAGACGACCTGGACGCCCGCCCGCTCCAGCGCAGTCGCCCAATAGAGATTCTGCTCCTCGTCGAAGCGGGCTTTCAATTCGACCACCGCGGTGACCGACTTGCCGGCCTCGGCCGCGGCGATCAGCGCGTTGATCACGGCGGGCTGCTTGCCTGCTCGGTAGAGCGTCTGCTTGATCGCCACCACGTCCGGATCGGATGCCGCTTGCTGCAGGAACGAGATGACGACGTCGAAGCTCTCATAAGGGTGGTGGACGACGATGTCCTTGGCCTTGATCGCCGCGAAGCAATCGCCGCCATATTCGCGGATCCGCTCGGGGAAGCGCGGCGTATAGGGGGTGAACTTCAGGTCGGGCCGGTCCTCGTCGACCAGCATCGCCAGGTCGCCGATGCCGAGGAAACCGCCGGTCTCGGTGAGCAGCGCTTCGCTGCCGCCCAGCTCCTCCTTGAGCACCGCTTCCAGCTCGGGCGAGATGCTCTCCTCCATCTCGAGACGGATCACCCGGCCGCGCCGGCGGCGCTTGATCGCCGAGCGGAAGGTCAGGACCAGGTCCTCGGCCTCTTCCTCGATCTCGATGTCGCTGTCGCGCAGCACGCGGAATGCAGCCGCCCCACGCGATTCATAGCCCGGGAAGAGCAGGTGCGAGAAATGCTTGAGCACCGCCTCGACCGCGACATAGCGCGCCGGGTTGCCGGGAAGCCGGACGAAGCGCTTGATCGCGGTGGGCAGCAGGACCAGCTCGCGCACCGGCTCGCGATCCGACTTGCGGACGAGATCGAAGATCACGCTCGATCCCTGGTTGGGGATGAACGGGAACGGGTGCGCGGGATCGAGCGCCTGGGGCGTCAGGATCGGGAAGATCTGGTCGCGGAAATGGGTTTCCAGCCAGGCCTCGGTCTCGCCTTCGATCGCATTGGCGTCGAGGACATGGATATCGGTCTCGAGCAGATCGGCGCGGATGCTGGTCCACACCGCCTGCTGGTTGTCGGCCAGCGCCTCGGCCTCGGCCGAGATGGCGTCGAGCTGCTGGCCCGGGGTGAGGCCATCGACCGAGCGGGTCTCCACCTTCTGGAGCTGCTGCCCCATCAGGCCGGCGACGCGGACCATGAAGAACTCGTCGAAGTTCGAGCCGGAGATCGACAGGAAGCGCAGCCGCTCGAGCAGCGGATGGGCGGGGTTGGTCGCCTCTTCCATCACCCGGCGGTTGAAGGCCAGCCAGCTTAGCTCGCGATTGAAGTAACGTACGGAAGTGTCCGGCAATTCGGTCATCGAAACCCCTTCATCGGCGCGCTGTTTCGCTGCCTTGACCATGCCGTTAGTCGCCCTCCGTTGCGGTTATGAGACCAGCTTCGATCAATGTGGCGCGCACGCTCGGGATCGACAAGCGCCGGCTTTCCTCCAGCTCCAGCGCATCGGCAACGCGCAGGATCGCGATATGGCTGCGCTCGATGCGCTTCGCGATCCAGGCGATCACGTCGGGCTTGGCGTGGAGCAGGTGCCGCTCGAAGGCGCGTTCGAGCAGCTGGGGAATGAGTTCGTCGTCGGGCGGGCCGATCTCGAGCAGCGGCGAAGCGGCGAGGCGCGACTTGAGGTCGGGCAGCTTGACCGCCCATGCCGGCGGCGCGGCCTGCGCGACGATCAGCAGCGGGCGGTGATCGGCCTGGGCCTGGTTCCAGGCGTGGAACACCTCCGCTTCCTTGCCGAGATCGGCATCGTCGAAGATGCGCGCGCCCGTCTTCGCCGCGAAGATGCGCGCGAGCAGGCTGCGGCCGGACTTGCGCGGCCCCACGAGCAGCGCCGACATGACGGGCCAGGTGCCCCAATGTTCGAGCTGATGGACCGCGCGGGCGTTGGAGTCGCTGACCAGGAATTCCGTCTCGCGCGCCTCGGGCAGTCCAAGCGGCAGGCGAAGCTGCGTCATCCGCCGTTCGGAGCTGGTGTGCCGGTGCCGGTGGGGGCCGGTATCGGCTGTTGCCCCGCCCCGCCCCCGCCATTGCCCGGGCGGCGGATGCGGAGGACCCCCACCCCTTCCTGGACACTCCAGCCGCGCGCCTCAAGCTGGGCGCGCAGCGACGCGATCTGGCCGTCGAACGAGACGCGCATCACCGAGATGCCGCCCAGCGCGAGGCTGGAGGTGACCGCCGAGCGCACGCCCGGAATGCCGCGCAGCGCCGCCTCGCCGGCATTGACCGCACCGACATTGGGCGTGTCGAACTGGATATTCACGCCGCTGGTGCTGGCAGCGTTGATCGCGCCGGCGTCGGGCGTGGGCGTCGCGACTTCGGTCGCTTCGTCCGTGGGCTTCTCTTCCTCGGTCTTGGGCGCGGGCGGACGGGTGGCAAGCAGCCGGTCCGTGCCGAGCAGGCCGAGCGCCAGCGCCTGCTGATAGGCCTTGTCGAGGCGCTGCACGCCGGCGTCCATCAGCGTGTCGAGCGAATCGCCATTGTCGACGCGCAGGGCGAAGTCCGCGATCTTCTGGCGATCGGGACCATGGGTGGCGGAGAAGATGCCGATGATCGGCCCACCCGGATATTCGCGGCGGATCTGCACTTCTGCGATGAGCACGTCGGCGGCGCCATATTGGTCGAGCACCGAGCGCCACCAGTTGCGGCCGCGGCGCAGCACCTGGCCGGCGTTGAGCAGCATCGAATCGGGGCCGTTGCCCTGGACGCGAACATAATCGACCGTGCTGCCGCCGCTCTTGAAGCGGTTCCACGCCTTGGCCCAGGCGGTCTCGCGCTCGAAGACCAGGCCCGATCCGCCCGAATATTCGAGCGGGACGATCAGCATCGGCGGCGACTGGTTCACTGCGACCGACACACCGAGGATGCTGCCGGCCTTGTTGCGATCGAACAGCACGCTGAGGCGCGCGATATAGCGCGTCGGGCCGATCTGCTCCTTCTCGACAACGATGCCGGTTACCAGCGAATCGAGCGCCGAATCGGACATGCTGGTGGGCTTGCCGGTCAGCTTGCGCGACAGCATCTCCCAGCCCTTGCGCTGGGCGAGCCGCCAGCCGCCATAGCGCGCGGCATCGGCATCCTTGCCCTTGACGTCGACATCGACGCCCGAGACTTCGAAGCTGCCCGAGGCGTCGATCGGCACGGCGCTGCCGCCCGCGGCCTTCTCCCCTTCGGCGAGCACGGCACCGAGCCCCGCAAGCGCGAGCGCGGAGGCAATGCCGATGGTGAGGGATTTGCGGGCAAGGGTCATGCGACGGCCCTTTTGGCGAAGGGCGCGGGGAAATCCAAGCGTCATGTGCAGGGTGCGGCCCTACACTCCTTTTCTGTCATCCCCGCGAAGGCGGGGATCCAGGGTCACAAAGGTCTGCGCTGCCTGGCTCTGGATCGCCGCCTTCGCGGGGATGACGCTTATTGGGTGACGGTTGCGGTACTGCCGGGGTGACGCGGGGCGAAGTCGGCGCTATGCGCGCCGCATGAGCGACCAGAAGAACTATACCTACGCCCAGGCGGGTGTCTCGATCGCGGCCGGCAACGCGCTGGTCCGGGCGATCGGCCCGCTCGCCAAGTCCACGCGCCGCGCCGGTGCCGATGCCGATCTCGGCGGGTTCGGCGGCGTGTTCGACCTGAAGGCGGCCGGGTTCACCGATCCGCTGCTGGTCGCGGCGAACGACGGCGTGGGCACCAAGCTCAAGCTCGCGATCGATTACAACGCGCATGACGGCGTCGGCGTCGACCTGGTCGCGATGTGCGCCAACGATCTGATCGTCCAGGGCGCCGAGCCGCTGTTCTTCCTCGACTATTATGCCAGCGGCAAGCTGGTGCCCGAGACCGCCGAGCGCGTGATCGCCAGCATCGCCGAGGGCTGCCGCCAGGCCGGCTGCGCGCTGATCGGTGGCGAGACCGCCGAGATGCCGGGCATGTACGCCGATGAGGACTATGACCTGGCCGGTTTCTGCGTCGGCGCAGTCGAGCGCGACCGTCTGCTCGACGGTTCTGCGATCCGCCCGGGAGACGTGCTGCTCGGCCTGGGCTCGACCGGCGTGCACTCGAACGGATTCTCGCTGGTCCGACGCCTCGCCGCCGACAAGGGCTGGAAGATGGACCGCCCGGCGCTGTTCGATCAGGAAGTGATCCTGCTCGATGCGCTGATGGCGCCGACCCGCATCTATGTGCAAAGCCTGCTTCCGCAACTTCGCAAGGGCACGATCCACGGCCTGGCGCACATCACCGGCGGCGGTCTGCTCGAGAATGTCCCGCGCGTGCTGCCCGAAGGCTGCCATGCACGGATCGACGCCGGTTCGTGGCCGCTGCCCCGCCTGATGGCCTTCCTCCAGGCGCAGGGGAATATCGAGCCCGAGGAAATGGCGCGCACCTTCAACTGCGGCATCGGCATGGTCGCGGTGGTTTCGCCCGACGTAGCGGAAGCGGTGAAGGCGGAACTCTATGACGCGGGCGAGGAAGTGTTCGTGATCGGCGAAGTCGTCGAGGGCGAACGCGGCTGCACCGTGTTCGGCGGTGGCGAGACCTGGAGCGCGCGCGGGGAGTGGTCCGCCACCCACGATGCGTAAGAAGCTCGGCATCCTGATTTCCGGGCGCGGTTCGAACATGGCCGCGCTTGTCGAGGCCGCGAAAGCTGCCGACTGCCCCTATGAAGTCGCGCTCGTCGCCAGTGACAAGCCGGCGGCCGAAGGCCTTGCCTGGGCCGCCGAGCAGGGGGTCGCCACCTTCGCGCAGAGCCCCAAGGGCATGCCCAAGGCCGAATATGAAGCGAAGATCGACGCGGCGCTGCACGAGGCCGGGGTCGAGGCGATCGCACTCGCCGGATACATGCGCCTGCTCACCGACGATTTCGTCGCGCGCTGGCGCGGACGGATCGTCAACATCCATCCCTCGCTGCTGCCCAAGTACAAGGGCCTCGATACCCATGCCCGTGCGATCGCGGCGGGGGACAGCCATGGCGGCGCATCGGTGCATATCGTCACCGAGGAGCTCGACGCCGGCGAAGTGCTCGGCCAGGCCGAAGTGGCGATCCTGCCCGGCGACACGGTTGAAAGCCTTGCGCAGCGCGTGCTGAAGGAGGAACATCGGCTCTACCCAAGGGTAGTCGCCGAGTTCCTATGCCGCTGAACCGACACTCGATCCGGATTCTCTTCGCTATCGGCACTGCCGCCGCTCCGGCCGTACCCGCCGCCGCGCAGGCCGTTCCGCCCCGGACAACCGGCGACGACAGGAAGCCCGGCGGCTTCGTCACCGTCCCGACCAGGGCGCCGGAACCGTTCAAGCCCGCCCCCCTGCCCGCGCGACCGGCGGTGCCGCCGCGGCTGCTCACCGCTATTGTCGGGCCGGACGATTATCCGGCCGCCCTGATCGCGGCGGGCGCGCAGGGGCGCATCGTCGTCACCATCCAGATTTCGGCATCGGGTGAACCGACCGCGTGCGAAATCAGGCAGAGCACCGGCTTTCCCGCCCTGGACAGCCACACCTGCGGGCTGGTGATGCAGCGTGCCCGCTTCGAACCAGCCCGCAACGAACAGGGAGACCCGGTACGAAGCTATGTCCTCGCGCCCATCACCTGGCAGATTCCCACGGAGTGAAGGAAAAGCGATGCCGCTGAGCCCCGACCAAGACGCTGTCCTCGTCCAGGTCCGCGCGATCGCGCTGGAGCTTCCCGAGACCGAGGAACGCCCCAGCCATGGCCAGCCGACCTTCTTCGTCGCCGGCAAGCAGTTCGCCCAGTTCCGCCATGATCATCATGGCGACGGCCGCACCATCGTCGCGGTGAAGACCGCCGATGACGAGGAAGGGCCGAACCTGATCGGCATCGCGCCGGAGACCTATTCGAAGGTCGCCTATTTCGGGGTGGGCTGGGTCGGCATTGCGCTCGGCGGGCCCGATGTCGATTGGGACTTTGTCGGCGACCGGATTGCGCGGAGCTGGGAACTGGCCGCTCCACGCCGGTTGCTCGAAGCCGGCGGACGCTGAAAAAACGGCGCTTTTTCGTCGCTTGCCCCGGATATTTTCCTGTTCACCTTTGTTAGTTCCCCATTCATCCTCCTGTGCCGGGCACGGCGGACAAGGAAGAAGCATGGGACAGAAGATCTCGCCCGCAGAACCGGAAGAAGTGGCCGGCGTGGCCACTGCGGAGCAAGGCGTGGTGTTGCTCGACGGGCCGAATGGCGTTGCCATTTCGATGACGCCCCAGGCTGCCGAGGAGACCGGTCGCCGCCTCGTCGCGGCGGCGCAGGAAGCGGCCAGCCAGGGAAGCGCGCAGGCGCATCCGAGCTGAACCCCTTGCGCTACTTCCCCCGCCCCCGCGATAAGGGGCGCCGATGATCAAGGTCGCCAGCTACAATATGCGCAAGTCGATCGGTACCGACCGCCGTCGACGCCCGGAGCGCACGCTGCAGGTGCTTTGCGAGATCGGCGCCGATATCGTTGCGCTCCAGGAAGCCGATCGCCGTTTCGGCGAGCGTTCGGCTGTGCTCACCCAGCATCTGCTCTCCGAGCATAGCGACTACAAGCCCGTGCCCTTCGGCACCAAGGCGCGATCGATGGGCTGGCATGGCAATGCCCTGCTGGTCCGCAAGGACGCGACGATCCTCGATTGCGAAGCGATCCACCTGCCCGCGCTGGAGCCGCGCGGCGCGGTGATGGCCGATGTGCGGCTCGCCGGCGGAACGGTGGTGCGGGTGGTCGGCATGCATCTGGATCTGTCCGGCCTGTGGCGGCGGCGTCAGGCGCATGCGATCATCACGCACCTCCAGGCGAGCACCCACCAGTATCCGACGATCCTGATGGGCGACCTGAACGAATGGAGCGCCCAGTCCGGCTGCCTTCGCGATTTCTCCAGCCATTACGCATTCGCCAGCACCGGCAAGAGCTTCCATGCCCGCCGCCCGATGGCGCGGCTCGACCGGATCATGGCCAGTCCGGAGTTGACCATAACCGATGCCGGGGTGCACGACAGCCTGCAGGCGCGCACCGCGTCCGACCACCTGCCCATCTGGGCGACTATAAAGGTCTAATGGCCGAAACGCGCGACAAGGAACTGCGGCTCGCACTGGTCTGCTACGGCGGGATCAGCCTGGCCGTGTACATGCACGGCATCACCAAGGAGATCTGGCGCCTCGCCCGGGCGAGTTGCGCCGAGCGCGACGGTGCCAATGGCGGCCCCGATGTCTATCGCGAATTGCTCGAGGAGATCCGCGAGAGCTGCGGGGTGAACCTGCGCGTTTTGGTCGATATCCTGGCCGGCGCCAGCGCAGGTGGGATCAACACGGTGTTCCTAGCCCAGGCGATCGCCACCGGCCAGTCGCTCGATCCGCTGACCGACCTGTGGATGGACAATGCCGATGTCGAGGCGCTGCTCGAGCCGCGCCAGCGCCCGTCGCACCGCTTCGCCAAGCTATGGGCGGTGCCGATCGCCTGGCTTGTCGCCAATCGCTCCAAGACGGTCGACGAGACGGTGGAAGCCGGCGCGCGTGAGGAAGTGCGCACCAAGCTCGAGCATTTCGTCCGCTCGCGCTGGTTCGAGCCGCCCTTTGGCGGCAAGCGGCTGGCCAACACGATCCTCGACGCCTTTGGCGCGATGGCCAAGGGGCCGAAGGAGAAGCGTCTGTTGCCCGAGGGGCAGCCGCTCGACCTGTTCGTCACCGTCACCGATTTCCGCGGCCATCCCGAGGCGCTGCGGCTCAATTCGCCGGCCAGCGTCATGGAGAATGAACACCGGCTGGTCTTCTCGTTCACCGATCGCGGCTATCCGGACGAGAAGTTCGCCGACGCGCCGAGCCTCACCTTCGCGGCGCGCGCCACTTCCAGCTTCCCGGGCGCCTTCCCGCCGATGACCCTGGCCGAGATGGACGACCTGCTCGCCGAGCGGAAACAGGCCTGGCCGCAGCGCAGCGCGTTCCTCCAGCGGGTGCTGCCGCGCCAATGGGCGGAGAACAAGGCCGAGAAGGCGGTGCTGATCGACGGATCGGTGCTCGCCAACGCGCCCTTCCGCCCGGCCATGGAAGCACTGAAGGAACGCCCCGCCCGTCGCCAGGTCGACCGGCGCTTTGTCTTCGTCGATCCCTTCCCCAATTTCCGCTTCGACTTTTACGGCGGCGACGAAGGGACGCCCCCCGGCTTCTTCGCCACGATTATCGGCGCGCTGTCCGAGCTGCCGCGCGAGCAGCCGATCCGCGACAATCTCGACGAGATCGCACGGCGTTCGCACCGGATCGAGCGGATGCTGGGTATCCTCGCCGAGATCCGCGCCGATGTCGAAACCCAGGTCGAGGCGCTGTTCGGCTACACGCTGTGGCTCGACTATCCCAACCCCAAGCGGCTCGCCGCCTGGCGCAAGCGCGCCCAGGTCTCCGCGGCGGCCAAGGCGGGCTATGGGCACACGGCCTACGGCCTGCTCAAGGTCGAGGGCGCGATCGATCGCACCGCGCGGCTGCTCTATACGGTCGGCGAGCAGCATGGTCCTGAGCGGCTGCACGAGATCCGCGAAGCACTGGCCGCCGCGGTCCAGTCGCGCGGGGCGGACCGGTTCGGCGCGATGCATTCCAATGGCGCTTCGCCCGAGACACTGGAGTTCCTGCGCGCGCACGACCTGGGCTTTCGAATCCGTCGGCTGCGCCTGCTTGCCCGGCGCCTGACCGAGATCGACTTGCCGACCAGCCACGGCGAACTCAGGCCGATGCGCGAGGCGATCTATGATTCGCTTGCCAGCTATCTCGAGCTCAAGCGCGCCGACACCTATGCCGATCTGCGCGACGAGATCCGTATGATGACCGACGATGCCGGCCCGATCCTCGATCGGCTGGCGGAGCGGATGCAGCTCAAGAAGCTGGATGGCGAGACCGATGCGCGGCTGGCCGAGGGGCTGAGCACGCTGTCGAAGGAGCTGCGCCGGCCGATGTTGCTCGCGCATCTCGGCTTCCCCTTCTACGACATCGCCACGCTGCCGTTGCTCCAGGGCGAGGGCGTCGACGAGTTCGACCCGATCCGGGTGGACCGCATCGCCCCCGACGACGCCACGGCGATCCGCACCGGCGGCGCCGAGGCGACGCTCAAGGGCATCCAGTTCAACAGCTTCGGTGCCTTTTTCAGCCGGGCATACCGCGAGAACGACTATCTCTGGGGCCGCCTGCACGGCGCGGACCGGCTGATCGACATCGTCCTTTCCACCCTCGATCCCGCGGTGCGGCTGTCGGAGGAGCGGACGGCGGCGATCAAGCGGCGGATGTTCCATGCGATCCTCGACGAGGAGGAGCCGCGGTTGACCAGGATCCCCGGCCTGTTCGCGGAGCTGCGGGCGGAGATCGGCTGAGGCTGGCCAAATCGTGCTTCCCGGCATAGAACCGCCTCGACCTAACGCGGGAAGGGAGACGGATGCGGTTTCTGAAGGTGCTGTTCTGGCTGTTGCTGGGCGGCCTTGTCGCGGGCTTCGTGATCTATAATGGCGACGAGCGCGTGAACGTGCACCTGTGGAGCGGGTTGATCGCCGATTTCAGCCTGCCGCTGCTCCTGATCCTCGTCTTTCTCGCCGGGCTGCTGCCCGTGCTGCTCGCCTATCATGCGCTGCGCTGGCGGATGCGGCAGCGGATCACCGGACTGGAGCGCGCGCTGAACGATGTGCGCGCAATCAATGCGATGCCAGAGCCCGCGCCGGTCACGCCCGAGCCCGTAGCTGCCCTCCCCGCTTCGCCCCAGGGCGGCCTGCCGCTGGGAGACGCATGATGAGCCCCATCTACGTCGCGATCGACACGCCCGACTTGGAGCGCGCCAAGAGCATCGCCCAACGCGTGAAGGCGCATGTCGGGGGCATCAAGCTCGGCCTCGAATTCTTCATGGCGAACGGTCGCGCCGGCGTGCACGAGATGCATGACATCGGCCTGCCGATCTTCCTCGACCTGAAGTTCCATGACATCCCCAACACCGTCGCCAAGGCGATCCAGGCGCTGCGCCCGCTCGAGCCGGCGATCCTGACCGTGCACGCAGCCGGCGGCCGCGCGATGCTGGAAGACGCCAAGGCCGCGGCACCGACCGGGACCAAGGTGGTGGCGGTGACGATGCTCACCAGCCTCGACGACAGCGACCTCACTTCGATCGGCCTCAAGCCCGACCCGCATGAGCAGGTGATGCGGCTGACCGAACTGGCCAAGTCCTCGGGAGTCGACGGCATCGTCTGCTCGGGCAACGAAGTCGCGGCGGCCAAGAAGATCTGGCACGATGGCTTCTTCGTCATCCCCGGCGTGCGCCCGGCGAACGGCGTGATCGGCGACCAGAAGCGCGTGGTCACCCCCCGCGCCGCGCTCGATGCCGGTGCCTCGATCCTGGTGGTCGGTCGCCCGATCACCCAGGCCGCCGACCCGGATCTCGCCGCGCGCGAGATCGAGGCGACGCTCTAGCATGATCGGTGGCGCGGCTCTGTTGCTCGCGCTGCTGTTTCCGCAGACCGCGCCACCATCGGGCGGCATCGTGATCTTCGAGCCGGATCGGGCGAGAGAGCTGCTTAGCCAATGCTCGCGCTCGGTGCCGAAGCCCGGCGAAGGCGGTTGGACACCGACTGTGGCGGACATTGCCAGGCTTGAAGCGAAGCTTCCCGGCGCATTCCAGGTCGCGGCACTGAGTCCCTATGCCTATAAGGAGCTCGTACTCCAGAGCGCGCCCAAGGGCTGGATCCGCCAATATGTGGGCATAGTCCGCGGCGGAAAGCGCTTCATTTACGGCAATTTCGCACCGGCTTCGGTCGAGCAGTACGAGCCGGGCCGGGGTCGCCATCCAATCATGGTCTGCGATGGCGGCCCCGGCTTCTTCGGCGCCGAATATGATGTCGAGATGGATGCGATCAGCCATCTCGCCTTCAACGGCATGGCCTGACGCTTACCCGTTGAGCGCGGCGAACACCTGCGCATAGTCCCCTCGCGCTTCGGCGAAGCGCAGGAACTTGACCCGCTCGGTCAGGTTCTCGGCCGCGCCCGCCTCGAACTGCGCCATCGTCTCGGCGATATAGTCGGCGAGCGGCATCGAGCGCGGGTCCTCGGCATGGCCCGGCATCAGGTCAGTGGCCACCGCCGGCGGCGCGATCTCGATCACTTCGACGCTGGTGCCCTTGAGCTGGTCGCGCAGCGACTGGCTCCAGCTGTGGATCGCCGCCTTGGTCGCCGAATAGGTCGGCGTGGCAGTGAGCGGGACAAAGGCCAGGCCCGAGCTCACCGTGGCGACCGTCGCCCTGGGCTGGGCCAGCAGGTGCGGCAGCAGCGCGGCGTTGAGGCGGATCGGCCCGAGCAGGTTGGTGGCGATCGTCGCTTCGGCGATGGCCAGGTCCGATCCCGGTGCGACCAGCTTCTCGGCCTGCATGATCCCGGCATTATGGATCACGACGTTGAGCGCCGGATGCGCCGCGACGATCTCGCGGGCGAAGCGGGCAATGTCCTCGGCATCGGCGACGTCGAGCGTCGCGGTGGCGATGCCCGGATTGGCGGCGGCGACTTCCTCCAGCGCGCTGGCCCGGCGTCCCGAGACGATCACTTTGTTGCCCCGCGCATGTAGCGCCTCGGCAAGCGCGCGGCCGATGCCGGTGCCGCCGCCGGTGATCAGGATGGTGTTGCCGGTGATGTCCATGGTCGAGCTCCTTTCGAATGTCTGGACGCCGGATATCGTATCGTGGTACCTAATGGGGAGTAGGCACCCAAAATATTCATACATACCTTTTGGAAACTATGGCGACCAATCCCCATCACGACTATCCCGATCTCGATCCGCGGGTGGAGGCGCTCGTCACCGAGATCATCGGCCGCGTCGCCGACAAATGGACGATGATCGTGCTCGAGGCGCTGACCGAGCATGGCGAGCTGCGCTTCTCGAAGCTGCGTGCGGAATGCGGCGGGATCAGTCAGAAGATGCTCACCCAGACGGTGCGACAGATGGAGCGCGACGGGCTGCTGATCCGTACCGTCCACCCGGTGATCCCGCCGCGCGTCGAATATCGCCTCACCGAACTGGGCGGCAGCCTGGCCGAGGCATTCTGCGGCGTATGGGTATGGGCGGCGCGCAACCTGGAGCGGATCGAGACGTCACGGGCGGATTTCGATGCGCGGGCCATCGACTAGCAATCCATCCGTTCCCCGGCGAAGGTCGGGTCTAGTTGCCAAGTCGTTCGAGAGTCTTACGCGCCATCGATAGTGCGCCGAGACTGGCCCCCGGTCTTCGCCGGTGAACAGATTAGGTGTACTTGCCAAACGCGGCCTACCATCCGACAGCAGCCCCATGCCTGACCCCATCATCCGTCCCGCCACGCGCGATGACTTGCCCGCGATCCACCCGATCATCGAGCGCGCTTATCGCGGCGAGACCGCGCGCGCCGGATGGACGCATGAGGCGGACCTGATCATCGACAGCCCGCGGACCGACATCGCGACGCTGATTGCCATCGTCGACGATCCTGGCCAGCGCCTGCTGGTCGCCGACACCGGCAATGGCCTGCTCGGCTGCGTGCAGGTGACCAGCAAGGGCGATGGCCTCGCCTATCTCGGATTGCTCTGCGTCGACCCGGGGCTGCAGTCGGGCGGACTCGGCAAGCAGCTGGTCACCGCCGCCGAGGATTGCGCGCGCGAGACTTTCGGCGCCAGCGTGATGGAGATGACGGTGATCGACAAGCGCGCCGAGCTGATCGCCTTCTACGAGCGCCGCGGCTATCGCAATTCGGGCGAGAAGCGCGATTTCCCGGTGCCGCTCGACCCACCCCTGTTCATGGTCGTGCTGGTCAAGGGCCTCTGATGCCGGTCACTGCCAAGATCTGCGGCCTGTCCACGCCCGAGACGCTCGATGCCGCGGTGCAGGGTGGCGCGAGCCATGTCGGCTTCGTCTTCTTCCCGCCTTCCCCGCGCAACCTCTCGTTCGAACAGGCCCGCGCGCTGATCGCGCGGGTGCCGGCACATGTCGGCACCGTCGGCGTGTTCGTCGATCCGGACGAGGCGCTGCTCAGCGCCGCGCTCGCCACCGGTATCCAGGCGGTACAGCTCCACAAGACCGCGCCCGACCGTGCCGCCGCGATCCGGATGCGCGTGCCCGTCTGGGCGGCGATTGCGGTGAAGACCCGCGCCGATCTCGGCCAGGCCGCTGCGTATCGCGGCGCAGCCGATCGCATCCTCTACGACGCGAAAACCCCGGAGGGCGCCGCCCTGCCCGGCGGCATGGGCCTGCGTTTCGATTGGAAGCTGCTCGAGAACCTCCCCCAGCCCTTGCCCTGGGCGCTTTCAGGCGGGCTCGATGCCGGCAACGTCCGCGAGGCGGTGGGCGTCACGGGCGCCAGGCTGGTCGATGTCTCCTCGGGCGTAGAGAGCGCGCCGGGCGTCAAGGATGTTGCCAAGATCGCTGCATTCCTTAAAGCGGTCGGGCAATGTTGAGGCCGTTCGCCCCTGTCCGCATCGAGTTTCGATGGCGTTGATCGCTCGCTCCCACGCCAGCGCCCGCCATCCGAAATCATGAGAGACGCAATGACCGACCCTGCAACCCTGCCCAATTCCCTGCGCAACCTGCCTGACGAGCATGGCCATTTCGGCCAGTTCGGTGGCCGCTTCGTCGCCGAGACGCTGATGCCGCTGATCCTCGACCTGGAGCGCGAATATCGCGCGGCCAAGGCGGATCCTGCGTTCAAGGCCGAGTTCGACGACCTGCTCGAGCATTATGTCGGCCGCCCGAGCCCGCTCTATTTCGCCGAGCGGCTGACCGAGCATTACGGCGGCGCGAAGATCTACTTCAAGCGCGAGGAGCTGAACCACACCGGCGCGCACAAGATCAACAACTGCATCGGTCAGATCCTGCTCGCGATGCGGATGGGCAAGACCCGGATCATCGCCGAGACCGGTGCGGGGCAGCACGGCGTCGCCACCGCGACGGTTGCAGCGCGCTTCGGCCTGCCCTGCGTGATCTTCATGGGCGCCAAGGATGTCGAGCGGCAGAAGCCGAACGTATTCCGGATGAAGCTGCTCGGGGCCGAAGTGCATCCGGTGACCAGCGGCGCGGAGACGCTCAAGGACGCGATGAACGAAGCCCTTCGAGATTGGGTCGCGAACGTCCACGACACGTTCTACATCATCGGCACTGCGGCGGGCCCGCACCCCTATCCCGAGCTGGTTCGCGACTTCCAGAGCGTGATCGGTATCGAGGCGCGCGAGCAGATCCAGAAGGCGGAGGGCCGCCTGCCCGACCTGCTGATCGCTGCGGTGGGCGGCGGATCTAACGCGATCGGGCTGTTCCATCCCTTCCTAGACGATGCGGACGTCGCGATGATCGGCGTGGAAGCGGCAGGTCACGGCATCGAGACCGGCCAGCATGCCGCCTCGCTCAAGGGCGGCAGCCCGGGCATCCTCCACGGCAACCGCACCTATCTGCTCCAGGACGAAGACGGCCAGATCACCGAGGCGCACTCGATCTCGGCGGGCCTCGACTATCCGGGCATCGGCCCCGAGCATAGCTGGCTGCACGAGAGCGGCCGGGTGGAATATTTCCCGATCACCGACCAGCAGGCACTCGACGCCTTCCAGCTCTGCTGCAAGCTGGAGGGGATCATCCCCGCGCTCGAAAGTTCGCACGCACTCGCAGCCTTGGAGACCAAGGCACGGGAAATGGGGCCGGACAAGATCATCGTGGTCAACGTCTCGGGCCGTGGCGACAAGGACATCTTCACGGTGGCGGACGCGCTAGGAGTGGAGCTGTGAGCCGTAGGTTCGCTCGGGCAGCCTTCATTATCGCGCTCGTTATCGTGGCGATGGCCGTGGGTATTGGCATCGGCCAGTCTTTCTTCGGATGGGGCGGCGGTCTGGGTGCCGTACTTGGCGTGGCTGCGTTGCTCACGGGAGGAACGGTGTTCGACCGGTTCTTCGCTCCAACCGGAGCCATCAAATGAGCCGACTTCCGATCCTGATCGCCGCGCTGGTGCTGGCGCTGCTGTTCGACGTCGCGTTGATGCGCGAGATCGCCGAGGCCTGGCAGATTCCCGCCGATGTCTACCGCCTGCTGACCATGACTGCGGGCGTGCTGATCAGCGTGTACGGCATGCGCGCCTTCACGCGTGCCGGAGCTAAGCCGCAGTGCAGGGTGCGGTCGTGACGCCCCTCGGCTACGTGGCGAACCTTGCCCCTTTCCTGCTGGTCGCAACTGTGGTGCTGGTCGCGCTCTTCGGTCTTGCGCTGTTCATTCGCGCCCGCGTCGCCCAACGACACTTCAATGCTGCAATTCTGCCGATCGCCGCAGTGAGCCATTTCCTGCTCAGCCTTGGGACTATGGCCGCACTGATGGTTTACCGCCGGCATGTCGCCGGGCTGGACCAGACTGCATGCCTGGACCATGCTCGGCAGCAGATCCAAGCTGGCGCAGTCGCCGTTCTCGCGTGCGACCCGGTGGTTTTCGAACTCTGGCGGAAGCAGGCTGGCAGCGACCTGACTGCCTATATCGTGATGAGCGGAATCCTCTTCGGCGGCCTCTTCATCTTCTATCGTTCGCGCTTTGAAAGGACGTCGCATGTCCAGGCTTGAGACGGCCTTTGCCGGTACGGAGGCCCGAGGCCATGCCGCGCTGGTCACTTTCATCACCGCGGGTGACGGCGATACTGCCGCCAATCTCGACGCGCTGGTCGCGGGCGGTGCGGACGTGATCGAGCTGGGCATGCCCTTCACCGATCCGATGGCCGACGGCCCGGCGATCCAGGCGGCAAACCTGCGCGCGCTCGGTGCCGGCACGCGCACCGCCGATGTGCTCGCCATCGCCAGCGGGTTCCGCGCACGTCACCCGAACGTGCCGCTGGTGCTGATGGGCTATGCCAACACGATGACCCGGCCCACGCCCGAAGCCTTTGCCGCAAAGGCGGCCGAGGCTGGTGCGGACGGCGTCATCATCGTCGATATCCCGCCCGAAGAGGCCGCCGAAGTCGCGCCGTTTACCGCGAACGGCATCGACGTGATCCGCCTCGCCACCCCCACCACCGATGCCGCGCGGCTGCCGGCGGTACTCAAGGGCGCGTCGGGCTTCCTCTACTACGTCTCGGTCGCCGGGATCACCGGGCTGCAACAGGCTGCCCAGGGATCGATCGAGGACGCCGTGGCACGGCTCAAGGCCGCCACCGAGATCCCCGTCGCAGTCGGCTTCGGCGTCCGTACGCCGGAACAGGCCGAGGCGATCGCGCGGGTGGCCGATGGCGTCGTCGTCGGCTCCGCAATCGTTGAACTTGTCGGAAAACACGGGAAGGATGCGCCGGAACCCATCCGCGCCTATATCCACTCCCTCAAGACGGCCGTGGAGGCCGCAAGGAAAGAAGTCGCATGAGCTGGATCGATCGCGTCCGCAACGTCCTGGCCTTCACGCCCAAGAAGGACACCCCCGACAACCTCTGGCACAAGTGCAAGGGTTGCGGGCAGATGACCTTCATGAAGGAGCTGGAGGCGAACCAGCATGTCTGCCCGCATTGCGATCATCATGACCGCATCGGCCCGGCCGAGCGCTTCGCCTATCTGTTCGACGAGGGTAGCTACACCGTGCTCGCCACGCCGAAGGTGGCCGAGGATCCGCTCAAGTTCCGCGACCAGAAACCCTACCCTGCGCGCCTCAAGGCCGCGCGGACCAGCACTGGCGAGCAGGACGCATTCATCAACGCCTCGGGCAAGATCCTTGGCCGCAAGGCGGTGATCGGCGTGCAGGACTTCGCCTTCATGGGCGGCTCGATGGGCCAGGCCGTGGGCGAGGCTTTCATCCAAGGCGTCGAGGCGGCGATCGCCGCGCGGGCGCCGTTCATCGCCTTCACCGCCTCGGGCGGCGCGCGCATGCAGGAGGGCATCCTCTCCCTGATGCAGATGCCGCGCACCACCGTGGCGATCGAGATGCTCCACGATGCCGGCCTGCCCTATATCGTCGTGCTGACCGACCCGACCTCGGGCGGCGTGATGGCGGCCTATGCGATGCTGGGCGACGTCCAGATCGCCGAGCCGCGCGCCACCCTGGCCTTCACCGGCCGCCGCGTGATCGAGAACACGATCCGCGAGAAGCTGCCCGACGATTTCCAGACCTCGGAATATTATCGCGAGCACGGCCTGATCGACATGGTCACCCACCGCAAGGACCTGCGCGAGACGCTCGGCCAGCTGATCGGGCTGCTCTGCGAGGGCAAGAAGGCAGCGTAAGGCCCGGGCTGGAAGCAGAGCCATGGCCGACCACGCCGTCTCCTCCGATCCGCATGTCCAGCGGCAGCTCGACCGGCTGACCGCGCTCTCGCCGGGTGCCGACATCCTCGGGCTCGACCGGATCACCCGGCTGCTCGAGCGGGTCGGCAGCCCGCAGCTTGCATTGCCGCCGGTGCTTCATGTCGCCGGCACCAACGGCAAGGGCTCGACCTGTGCCTTCCTGCGCGGCGCGATAGAGGCGTCGGGCATGCGCGCGCATGTCTATTCGAGCCCGCATCTCGTCCGCTTCAACGAGCGTATTCGCCTGTCGGGCGAGCTGATCGCAGATGCGATCCTGGCGCCCTTGCTCGAGGAAGTGCTCGACGCGGGCGGCGATATCGGCGCGAGCTTCTTCGAGGTTACCACCGCCGCCGCCTTCCTTGCCTTTGCCCGGGTACCGGCGGATGCGCTGGTCCTCGAAGTGGGCCTTGGCGGGCGGCTCGATGCGACCAATGTGGTCGATCGGCCGGCGGTGACCGGCATTGCCCAGCTCGGCATCGACCACCAGAGCTTCCTTGGCGACACGCTGGAGAAGATCGCGGCGGAGAAGGCCGGCATCGCCAAGCCCGGCGTGCCGCTGGTGACGATGCGCTATGCCCCGCACATCGCCGAGATCGTCGCCGCTGCCGGCGCGCCGGTGTTCGCGCAGGGCACCGCCTGGGATTTCGAGACGCGTGGCGACCGGCTCGTGTACCGCGATGCCCGCGGCGAGGTGGAGACGCCCCTCCCCGCCATGGCCGGGCCGCACCAGCCGGCCAATCTCTCGCTCGCCATCGCGATGCTGCGCCACCAGCAGGCGCTCACGGTGCCGGACGCCGCCTTCGCCGCCACGGCGACCGGCACGCGCTGGCCCGCGCGCATGCAGAAGCTCGGCGACGGCCCCCTCCTCCACCTCCTGCCCCCGGGCAGCGAGCTGTGGCTCGACGGCGGGCATAACGAAGCCGCCGCCGCCGCAGTAAGTGCCACGCTCGCCCAGGTCGCGCAGGGCCGCCCGGTGCAACTCGTGCTCGGCATGCTCGCCAACAAGGATGCGCAGGGCCTGCTCGCGCCCTTCGCGAAGCTCGCGGCCGGCCTGCACGCGGTACCGGTGCCCGGCCATGAGCACCACGTCCCCGCCAGGCTTGCCGAAGTCGCGCAGACGCTCGGCATCCCCCACGCCTCGGTCGCGCCCGACGTGCCTCGCGCGCTCACCGCGATCGCCCGCGAGGGGGGTGCCCCGCTCGTGCTGGTGCTCGGCTCGCTCTATCTCGCGGGCACCGTGCTTGCGGCTAACGAGGAATTGCCCACCTGATCCTGCTCCCGGTTTTCACCGGGGAACGGTTCAGCAAACACGACCAGTTGCATCCCGCATTCTTTGCTAATGCGATTGACTATCAATAGCGGATGCGCAAGATTTCCGGTCATAGTGATCGGAGTCCCCATGACCGTCAGCGCAACCCTCACCGCCCTGCCCGAACTCCAGCCCGAGGATCCCGGCGCGCGGCTGCTGTTGTTCGGCGTCCGCCAGATGGGCGCGCACGGCATCCACGACGCCTGTACCGCCCACGCCTTCGTCACCGCTTTCGGCAAGAGCTTCCAGCGCCCGCTGGTGCTGCTGCGCGCGCTTATGCAGGAGATGTCGGCGCTCTCCGCCGGGCCGATCCAGATCGCGCCCTGGTGCTGCGCCCGGATGACCGGCGCGGAAGCCGCGCTGCTCCAGGTGCTCGGCCGCGTCCGCACCCAGCCCCAGCTCTCCGCAGTGCTGCTCGCCGACATGCTCGGCGTGCGCGACGCCACCGGCGTGCTGATCACTGCCCATGCACTCGCCAACAGCTTCGCCGACATGGGGCTGGCGTTCGACGCCGAGGATTAGCTTGTACCGATTCCAAAAGGCAGTGCTGGCCTGGCTGTTCGCCGGCAAGTCGCGCCGGGCTAGAACACGTCCGGCGGCAGCTGGATCGCCTCCAGCTTCCATGTCATCCCCCGCATCCGGAACTGCAGTGCGGCCCCGTCGCTCCGGGTCAGCTCGAAGCGATTGAGCGAGATCCGGTGGTAGCGCATCTCGTTCGCCTTGAGCTTGATCGTCCCCGGCCGCTCGGTCTCGGCCAGCGGCGCGGCGGCGAAGATGAAGCGCATCCCCTCCGGCGAGACCGCGGCATCGACCACCGTATCGCCGATCCCCGAGCGCACCAGCGCGCCCAGCACGCCGCCGCCCTCGCCCGGCAAATGCGCCGAGATCTGGCTCTTCACGCTGCCGCGCACCGCGTCGAAATCGACATGGCCGGCCAAAGCGTCGATATCGCGTGCCTCGGCCGCGCGCTTCATCTGCCACAGCGTGTAATAGGGCGAGCCCCATAGCCAGCCGCCCGCGGCGACCACGACGAGCACCAGCAAGGCAATGATCCAGCGCTTCCTCACGCGGTCACGCCCCTGGCACGCAGCCCGGCCAGCGTCTCGGTCGCCCAGCGATACATGTCCGCTTCCGCGGCGCGTTGCTGGCGATCCATCCGCTTCATCCGTTTCTCGACCTCTTCAAGCACCGCCAGCGCCTTGCGATCCCAGCCCTGGTCGATCAGCAGCGCGGCATAGCGGCAGCGCGCTTCCTCGCCCGGCATGCGGGTGACGATATCGGCATAGACCTCCAGCGCCTCGTCCTTGCGGTCCAGGTGCTCGAGGATCTTGGCGCGCAGCAGCGCCTGGCGATCGCGTTCGCTCTGGCCCATCGGCGCGGGCACTTCGTCGAGCAGCGCCAATGCCTCCGCGCCCTTGCCGACCTCGTAGAGCGTGTTCGCCAGCTTGCCCTGGGTCCGTACGTCGGGATCGCCCACCGTCATCCGCAGAGACTCGCGATAGAGCGGCTCGGCCTCTTCATGTCGGCCCAGCGCGGCCAGCGCATCGGCGACGCGCAGCCGGTTGCCGGCGGTGTCGGCCAGGTCGAGCGCGCTCCGGGCGGCGCGCAGCTCACGCTCGGGGTCGAGCGCGGCCACTGCCTTGGCCCGCGCGGTGCGGACATGCCGGTTCTGCCCCAGGCCGGGGAGGATCTCGACGAAGAAATAGGCGATGGCGCTGACCACGGGCAGGAAGATCAACGCGGTAACCCATAGCGGGTTTCCGCCCCGCCGCATCAGGTGGACGATGCACGCCACCTGCAGCGCGATTACGAGGAGATAGGGCATCAGGCTTTCGCCTCTTCCCCGCCCTCGCCTTCGGTGCCTGCCGTGCCGATCGAGCGGTCGACAAGGCCCGTGCGCATCATCCACCAGTAGATGAACACGCCGGGCAGCGCGATCAGCGTGGTCAGTAGGTAGAAGTTCACATAGCCCATCGCCTCGATCAGGCTGCCCGCGGTGGTACCGGTCAGGAAGCGGCCGAGGATGCTCGCGCCCGCGGAGATCAGCGCATATTGCGCGGCGGTGAAGCGCAGATCGGTGAGTGCCGAGAAATAGGCGATGACGACCACGCCGCCAAAGCCGCTGGCGATGTTCTCGAAACCGATCGCGCCGGCCATGCCCAGGTTGGAATGGCCTGCCGCCGCCAGCGCCGCGAAGCTCAGGTTCGAGATCGCCATCAGCACCAGGCTGAGCAGCACCGATCGCTTCATGCCCATCCGCGCATAGAGCATGCCTCCGATGAACACGCCGATCATGTAGGCGAAGAAGCCGAGCGCCACGTCGTAGAAGGCGATCTCGTCATTGGTGAAGCCGAGATCGTCGAACAGCAGGCGGAAGGTCAGGTTCGCCAGCGTGTCGCCGATCTTGTGGACCAGGATGAAGATCAGGACGATCCATGCACCCTGGCGCTGGAAGAACTCGACGAACGGCCCCCAGATCGACTTGAGCACGGTCGCCAGCCCCTTGCGTTCGGCGGGCGGACGGTGGCGCTCGGGCTCGCCGAGGATCAGGCCAGCGATGATCGCGGGCAATGCGAACAGCGCGCAGACCAGATAGGCCGCTTCCCAGCCGAACCGCGCCGCGACGACCAGCGCCACCGCGCCGGCACCGGCGGAGCCGATCCGCCAGCCATATTGTGACATGCCCGAGCCATAGCCGAGCTGGCGCGGCTCGAGGATCTCGATCCGGTAGCCGTCGATCACGATGTCATAGGTCGCGCCGGCCAGGCCGACGAGCACCGCGGCCGTCACCATCGGCCAGATATTGTTCGGATCGGCCTGGGTGAACGCCATGTTGGCGACGGCGGCGACCACCAGGATGCCCGCCACGATCAGCCAGGACACGCGCTGGCCCAGCTGGCCGAGGATCGGCAGCTTCACGCCGTCGATGATCCAGGCCCAGAGGAACTTGAGGTTGTAGACCAGGATGGCGAGCGCGAACGCCGTGATCGTCGCCTTGTCGATCCCGTCCTGCTTCAGCCGGCTGGTCAGCGTCGCGCCGATCATCGCGAAGGGGAAGCCCGAGCTCAGCCCGAGTGCGAAGGAAGCGAGCGGCGCATTCTCGAAATAGGGGCGCACGCCCTCGGGCAGGTCGGCGCGCCAGTCCTCGGGTGCCGCCTTGCGCCCGGCGACGAAGGCCGCGAGCAGGGCGACAAGGGCCAGCCAATAGCCGATCGCGGGCTGGATCGCGCTCGTCGCCAGCGCCTTGGGCGGGGAGAAGGCGGCGAACAGCACCGCCAGGATCACCAGCAGGCCACCCACGGCGGCACCCCCGACCATCAGGCTCGCGCCGCCACGTTGGCGCCAGACGAAGCTCAGCACCAGGCTGGCAACCCCGACCAGCATGCCGAGCACGAAGGTCATCGACGGCTTGAACGCGCCCGTGCCGGTGATGAAGTCATAGCCGTGCACCGCCAGCGGCGCCGAACCTGGCGTCGCCACGGTCAGCCAGGGCAAGGCGAGCAGCGCCAAGGCCACTGCCAATGCCAGCTGCGCCGCCGGATAAGCCCATTGCGGCCGCTTCACCTGCTCCATTCCTTCTTGCCCCCACGTACTTCCGGCGCGAAACTAGCCAAAAATACCAGGAAGGCCATAGGGAGGAATGCCATGAATGCGCCGACCGAGGGGCAATTGGCGCTGGCCGGAGCGCTGGCGCGGGGTGGATCGAAGGGCGAAGGCGAAATCGCCCATGTCGCCGCCTCGGTCTATACCAGCCCGGAACGCTTCGCCGACGAGCAGGCCTACATCTTTTCGCAGGTCCCGCTGGTCATTGCGCCCTCCGCGCTGCTGCCCGAACCGAACATGGCGATCCCGCATGACGGCTTCGGCAAGCCCCTGCTCATCACCCGCGACAAGGCGGGCCAGGCGCATGTCTTCCTCAATGTCTGCCGGCACCGCGGCACCAGGCTGGTAGAAGGCTGCGACGCGGTGAAAGGCGGCCGCCTGGTCTGCCCCTATCATGCCTGGACCTATAATTTCGACGGGCGGCTGATCGGCCTGCCCCGCCCCGATACCTTTCCCGGCCTCGACAAGGGCGAGTACGGCCTCAAGCGCCTGCCCACGCACGAGGCCGGCGGGCTGATCTGGTTCTCCTTCACCGAGGACGCCGATTTCGCCGAGGCCGACCTGCTCGCCCGCGATTTCGAGGCGTTCGACCTGTCCGCCCAGCATCTGTTCCGCCGGCGCACCCACAGCGTCAACGCCAACTGGAAGCTGATCATGGACGCCTTTCTTGAGGCGTACCACGTCCAGCGCCTCCACGCCGCGACGATCGCCCCCTTCTTCCAGGACGGTGTCTCGACCGCGGATACGATCGGTGCCCACCAGCGCTCGGCGGTCGGGCGCGAGGCGGCGCTGGCGGCGCTTTCCTCCAGCGACTGGGCGACGCTGCGCGCGGCGATCACCTATACCTACCAGATGTTCCCCGGCACGGTGCTGGTGGTCAGCCCCGACTACATCAACCTCATGGTCCTGATGCCCCAGTCCGAAGGCCGGGTGCTGGTCGAGGATTTCATGCTGATCCCCGAGCTGCCCAGCACCGAAAAGGCGCTCGCCCATTGGGAGAAGAGCTGGGAGCTTCTCGACGGCGGCGTCTTCGCCTCGGAGGATTTCCGGGCCTGCGAACTGGGCCAGCAGGGACTGGCATCGGGGGCGGTCGAGCGGGTGACCCTGGGCACGCTCGAGCTCGGCATCCGCCACTTCCACGATGCGGTTAATGCGCATCTCCGGTAGAGCCCTGAGGGTAATTCCTCTGTATATCCTCCGTTCCGGCGCGGGCGTACCTAAATTGGGTATTCGAGAGGATCATCCCATGCCGCTTCCGCTGCCGCCCCGCGAGTTCCTGGACATCAACGAGGAAGACCGTCTGCCGCGCGGCACCGGCCTTATCATCGCGTTCGGCATCGGCGCGGTGAGCTGGGCGATCATCGTCGCGGCCGCGCTCGTACTGCTGCGCCACTGAGCCCCAATTCGGGCTCGGCTGGCTAAGCCGCGCTCAGGAACAGGCTGAAATTCCCCGGTAGCCGCCGCGGCGCCTTGGCGCCTTCCAACACCGCCTCGATCGCTTCGATCGCCGCCAGCAGGTCCCGCTGCGGATAGGGCTTGGCCAGGCATCCCGCCGCCAGCGCCCTGGCTTCCTCGGGGAAGCTCCCAGTCACGAACAGCACCGGAAGGCCCCGTCCCTGCGCGGCGCGGGCCACTTCGAGGCCGCTGCCATCGGCCAGCATTACATCGGCAAGCACCAGGTCGAGATCGCTGTCCGCCGCGAGCACGCGGAGCGCCTCGGCCACGGTATCGACCGTCGCGGCTACCGCGAAACCTTCACCACTCAGGAAATGCTCGGTGTCGAACGCGAGCAACGGTTCGTCCTCCACCACCAGGAGTCGCGCAATCCGTCGCTTTTTCCGTCCGAACAACATGCCGCCTGAAGCCCGCCAAGTCTCTGAACCCACAGCGCTAACGCGCGAATCCCTTTCGAGGGCGCAATAATTTTTGAAGCGACCGCCACAATCGCTATATCGCCCCTGTGTCTCCATCCAATCCCAAAGAAGCGCAGCGCATCGCGAAGCTGCTGGCCCGTGCAGGAATCGCGTCCCGTCGCGATATCGAGCGCATGATCACCGACGGGCGAATCGCCGTGGACGGCAAGGTGCTCGACACCCCTGCCACGCTGCTCACTTCGCTGAGGGGCGTGACCGTCGACGGCAAGCCCGTCGCCGAGCCCGCGCCCGCCCGCCTGTTCCGTTATCACAAGCCCGCCGGCCTGCTCACCACCGAGCGCGATCCCGCCGGCCGCCCGACCATCTATGACCATCTGCCCGAGGGACTACCGCGCGTCATGCCGGTCGGCCGGCTCGACCTCAGCACCGAGGGGCTGCTGCTGCTCACCACCGATGGCGAGCTCAAGCGCGAGCTGGAGCTGCCCGCCACCGGCGTCGAGCGCAGCTACCGCGCGCGCGCCTATGGCAACGTCACCCAGGCCCAGCTCGAATCGCTGATGCTCGGCGTCGAGATCGAGGGCATCCGCTATGGCTCGATCAACGCCAATATCGAGCGGCGGACCGGCGCCAATGTCTGGATCGAGATGACCCTGACCGAGGGCAAGAACCGCGAAGTGCGCCGCGTGCTCGAATATCTCGGGCTCGAGGTGAACCGCCTGATCCGCACCCGCTACGGCCCCTTCTATCTGGCCGACATGCCTCCGGGCGATGTCGACGAGATCCGCAAGGCCGATCTCATCACCTTCCGGACCGTGATGTCCAAGCCCGGCGGCGGCAAGGCGGCCTCGAACCTGCAGTTCGCGGTGCGCTCGCGCGTCGTCGAGCCGGCGCCCCGGCCCGAGCCGGTGTCGACGGGCGGCAAGGAGCCGGAGGGGCGCCGCAGGGTCGCCAAGCCTGTGGCGGCGCCGAAGAAGCCGGTGTTCACCGCCCGCGTCACGCCCCAGGCCCGGAATGCCGAGGAGCCACGTGTGCCCGGCAAGCCAGGCTTCGCGCCACGCGGCGAGCGCCCGGTGCGGGCGGAACGGTCCGAGGAACGGCCCCGCGGCCCGGGCAAGCCCGGCCTTGCACCGCGCGGTGCGGCCCCCGATCGTCGCGAGCGCTCCGAGGAGCGGCCGCGTGGTCCCGGTAAGCCTGGTATCGGGCCGCGTGGCGAACGCCCGGCACGGAATGAGCGCAGCGAGGAACGGCCCCGCACACCGGGCAGCAAGTTCTCGCCGCGCAAGCCGCGCGAGGAAGCCCCCGCCAATCCCGCCCGCGCAGCACGCGCGCGCGCCCATCGTGAGACGCGTGAGCCGCGTGAGGGCGATTTCATCGATCGGCCCAAGCCCGCGCGCCGCCCCGATCGCGGCCCTGCCGGCGGTCGTGGGAAACCGGGCAAGCCCGCCCGCCCGCCAAGGACGCGCAAGTAATGCGGATCATCGCCGGAGAATGGCGCGGCCGCCCGCTCGTCGCGCCCAAGGGGGACACGACGCGCCCCACTGCCGATCGCTCGCGCGAGGCCTTGTTCTCGATGCTCGCCAGCCGCCTCGGCAGCTTCGAGGAACTCGCCGTCGCGGACCTGTTTGCCGGATCCGGCGCGCTTGGCCTCGAGGCGTTGTCGCGCGGTGCCGCCTCGTGCCTGTTCGTTGAGCAGGACAAGCCGGCGCTGGATGCCTTGCGCGCGAACATCGCCAAGCTGGGCGCCAAGGGGGCGGAAGTCCGCGCCGGTTCGGTGATGGCACTTGGCCCGGCACGGGCACCGCTCGACCTGATCCTGATGGACCCGCCCTATGGCACTGGCGCCGGCAGCGTCGCGCTCGATAAGCTCGGCCGTTTGGGCTGGGCCGGTCCGGCCACCTGGATCAGCATCGAGACGGCGAAGGACGAAGTGCCCGATGTCGCCGGCTACACTGTCGATGTCAGCCGCACCCATGGCAAGGCGCGGCTCACCTTGCTGCGGATGGCCTGACCGCTCACCTCCACTGTTCCCCGGCCTTTGCCAGGGAACTGACGAGCCGACTTCCTACAGTGCCTGGACCGCGACTCGCCAAAGTACACAAAGTACAGGCCAAGAAGCGGTTTTAGCGCCGCTCGATCACCCCAATTCGAGGCTGACGTCGCGTGTCGCGCAATATGATTGCGTGCGCGTGATCCTATTTTCGCCAACCGCGTCAAAGAGCAGCCGGCCCGAAGGCTGGCTGCGCGAGCCCAGCAGGCTAAATCCTACATTGCAAGCCGGCGCTTCTGCACGAGCAGCAGCCCGACCAGGCTCAGCATCCCGGCCCCGGCGAGATAATAGCCGACCAGCTCCAGCCCGCCCTGCTGGACCAGCCAGGCCGCGATCAGCGGGGTGAGGCCACCGCCGAGGATGCCGCCCAGGTTGAAGGTCACGGACACGCCGGTATAGCGCACGCGCGCCGGGAACAGGCTCGGCAGCCAGGCGCCGAGCGGTCCATAGACGAACCCCATCACGAACAGCGCGAAGGCAAGCCAGATCGCGACGCTGGGCAGCGAGTCCGGCCCGAGCATGAGGGTCATCGTCAGACCCACCGGCACGGTGAACAGGCAGCCGAGCATCAGCACGCTGTTGGCGGTGCGCTTGTCCGCGCTGATCCCGGCGACGGCGATGCCGGCCGCCATGAACAGGATGGCGATCAGCTCGATCCCCAGGAACGTCTCGCGGTCATAGCCGAGCGTCTTGGTGCCGTAGCCGATGATGAACACGGTCGAGATATAGAACAGCGCGAAGCAGGCGATCGTGCCGACGGTGCCGGCGAAAGTGGCGAGCGCGCTGGTGCGGAACAGCTCGCCGATCGGCACGGCGGGCGGCGCTTCCTTCTCGGTCGCCGCGACATATTCGGGCGTCTCGGTGATCTTGAGGCGTACCCACAGCCCGAGGAACACCAGCACCGCGCTCGCCAGGAACGGCAGGCGCCAGCCCCATTCGCGGAAGGTCGCCTCGTCCATCAACGCGCCGAGCACCAGGAAGAAGCCATTGGCGAAGATGAAGCCCACCGGCGCGCCCATCGGCGGGAAGCTGCCATAGCGGTTGGCCCAGCCCGGCGGCGCATTCTCCACCGCGAGCAGGCTCGCCCCGCCCCATTCACCACCGAGACCCAGCCCCTGGCCGAAGCGCAGCAGGCACAGCAGGATCGGCGCGGTGACGCCGACCAGCGCATAGCCGGGCAGGAAGCCGATCAGCACGGTCGAGATACCCATGAGCATCAGCGAGGCGACCAGCGTCGATTTGCGGCCCAGCCGGTCGCCGAAATGGCCGAACAGCACTCCGCCCAGCGGCCGCGCAAAGAATGCGACGGAGAAGCTGGCATAGCTGGCGAGCTGCGCGATCCAGGGCTCGCTGGCGGGAAAGAACAGGTCGGGGAACACCAGAGCCGCCGCGGTCGCATAGATGTAGAAATCGTAGAATTCGACCGAGGTGCCCACCAGGCTGGCGAACAGGATGCGGCGGTGCGATGCGGCGGCTTTGGTCATGCCCTCTCCCCTTTGATCCTCTCCTTGGATCGATTGACCGCAAAGGGGAAGCCCGTTCATCGGCCGGACAGTTTCGCCCGCGTACCGGAAAATCCTCAGCGACCGGAAGTCAGGGAGACGGGCGATGCGCGAATCGGCAGGCAGGCGGCTGGCTTATGCCACGCTGTTCGCAATCCTGGCCGGGCTGCTCGTCGCCTTCTGGAACCCGATCGAGCATTTCAAGGCGGATCTGCGCGCCGACGGCCAGGGATTCAAGTTCAGCATCGAGCTGGCGAGCCATCTGCTCGAACTGGGCGCAAAACGGCTCTAGCGCCCTTCCAATATCGTCATCCCTTTCGTGCGGCTCCATCTTCGCGCCATCGCTGAGATCCCGGCTTTCGCCGGGATGACGGATGCGACTAGGGTACGGGAATGCGCATCACCGGCCTGGCGGCATTCGCCCCGCTCCTCCTCGCCTCCGCTGCCCCGGCACCGCATTACGCCGTCGTCCCTGGCTGGCCGATCCTGCCAGAGGGACGCGTGCTCGGTCCCTGTTCGGGCGTCGCGGTGAACAGCAAGGGCGAAGTGCTGGTCCTCCACCGTGGCAATCGCGGCACCGATGCCAAGGGGCTGGTGCCGGTGAAGGAGCCGGTGGTCGAAGTGTTCGACGCGATGACCGGCAAGCTCAAGCGCGAATGGGGCGCCGGGCTGTTCGTGGTGCCGCATGGGATCAGCATAGGCCCCGGCGATCATGTCTGGATCACCGATACGGGCACCAGCCAGGTCTTCGAGTTCGCACCGGACGGCACATTGCTCCGTACGCTTGGCGAGCGGGGTGTGCCGGGTGCCGATGCGACGCATTTCGATCGTCCCACCGATGTCGCGCCGATGGCGGACGGGAGCTTCTATGTCGCGGACGGCTATGGCAATTCGCGCGTCGCGCGGTTCGCTGCTGATGGGAAGCTGCTCTTCCAATGGGGCTCGCGCGGTACCGGGACGGGCCAGTTCAATATCCCGCATGCGCTGGCGGTGGATGGATCGGGCCGTGTCTATGTCGCCGACCGGGTGAACGACCGCGTCCAGGTCTTCGACGGCATGGGGCACTTCCTCACCGAATGGAAGTCACCCGTGATCGGCCGCCCCTTCGGCCTGGCGCTGCTTCCCGGCAACCGGATCGCGATCCTCGACGGGGGATCGAACCCGGACAAGGTGCCCGATCACGACGGCGTGACGATCGCGGCGCTCGATGGCCGTCAGGTCGAGCATTTCGGGCGGATGGGCAACCAGGACGGCCAGTTCTGGATCGCCCATGACATCGCCGCGGACCGGGCCGGCAATATCTATGTCGTCGATATCGCCGGCCAGCGCGTGCAGAAGTTCGCGCGGCGCTGAGGCTTAGAGCCCCAGCACCTTCACGCCGTTGAGCATCGCCCAGTAGAGGCAGCCCGAAAGCGCCATCGCCGCCGGCAGGGTGAGCAGCCAGGCGAGCGCCAGGTTGCGCACCGTGCGGCCCTGCAGGCCCGCGCCGCTCGCCACCGATGCGCCGGCGACGCCCGAGGACAGGATGTGCGTGGTCGATACCGGCAGGCCGAAGCGATCGGCCGCCAGGATCGTGCCGGCTGCGACCAGCTCGGCCGAGGCTCCCATCGCATAGGTCATGTGCTGCTTGCCGATCTTCTCGCCGACGGTGACGACGATCCGCTTCCAGCCGATCATCGTGCCGAGGCCAAGCGCGAGCGCGACGACGATCTTCACCCAGAGAGGGATGAAGCGCGTGCCGGCTTCCAGCTTCTTCTGATAGTCGCCCAGCGCCTTGAGCTCCTCCGCCTTGTAGCCCTCGGGCTTCTTGGTCGCGAGCTTGGTGGTGTCGAGCACCAGATACATGTCGTTGCGGACATTGCCGGTGGCTTCCGCCGGAACCTTGCTCAGCGCGCCATAGCCCTGGACGCGGCCGGTTAGATCCCTGGACAGGCTCTCGAGCGCAGCGAAAACCTCGGGGGTCTCGGCCTTGCGCTGCTGGAGCGCGCTGGTGAGCACGGTGCGGGCCTGGGCCGGCGCCAGGTCGGGCAGGCCGTTGCTGCGCGCGTCGAACACGGCCTCGGCGATGTTGGCGGTCTGCACATAGGCGGGCGTGGCGCTCGCCGACTGGGTGCGGTTGAGCGCATAGGCGGTGGGCGCGCAGCCGATCAGGATCAGCATGATCAGGCCCATGCCCTTCTGGCCGTCGTTCGAGCCATGGCTGAACGAGACCGCGGTGCAGGTGAAGATCAACGCGCTGCGGATGCCGATCGGCGGCGCGGTGTTCGGCATCGGTGAGGTGTAGAGCTTCTGGTTGCGCAGGAAGACCCGCATCACCAGCAGCAGCGCGATCGCGGCGAAGAAGCCGATCAGTGGCGCCATCCACAGGCCGGTGAGGATCTTGGTCGCCTGGCTCCAGTCGACGCCGGCGGTGCCGCCGCGCGAGCCCGCGTTGATGAGCTGGTTGGCGAAGCCGACGCCGAGCACCGAGCCGATCAGCGTGTGCGACGACGAGTTGGGCAGGCCGATATACCAAGTGCCGAGGTTCCACAGCACCGCCGCGAGCAGCAGTGCGAAGATCATCGCGAAGCCGCCCGAGGATCCCACGTTGAGGATCAGTTCGACCGGCAGCAGCGTGATGATCGAATAGGCGACGGCGCCCGACGACAGCATCACGCCGAGGAAGTTCCAGAAGCCCGACCAGACGACGGCGAAATGGGCGGGCATCGAATTGGTGTAGATCACCGTCGCGACGGCGTTGGCGGTGTCGTGGAAGCCGTTCACGAACTCGAAGCCGAGCGCGATCAGCAGCGCCAGGCCGAGGAAGAGGAACACGCCGGTGGCCAGCTCCTCCCCTACCCCCTTGGTGTCGGTCAAAACGCTCCAGCCGGCAAAGGCCAGCCCGCCCACCATGATCGCCGCGAACAGCAATTTGGCGAGGGGATGCGTCTTGTAGTCGAATCGGGGGCCGGGCTGCGGTTGGTCAACCGGTGCGGCTTGGTCCAGAGCGAGTGATGCCATGATATGCGCGCCTCTGGCCGGAGGGTGTGACAGCCTTATGACAAACGCATGACAGGCCCATGGATCGGCCAGTTTGCGTCATTCCGGCACGCGATTACGGGTCCTGTTCGGGCCAGGGCGGATTAGCACCGAATGGGCCTCAACTCACTTTGCCAAAACCTGCGGGGCGTCGGACAACCGGAGTGCCTGATGTTGGCAAGGAGACAAGAATGAAGGAACTTTCATTGCTCGCCGCCTGTGCAACGCTTGCCCTGATGGGCTCCGCGATGCTTCCTTCTTCGCAAGCCATGGCGCAGACCAATCCGAACTGCCTGCCTGAGCTGACTCCGGACGCGCCGCCGCCGAACCCCGAGGACAATTGCGACGAGGTCGGCAATCCCGAGGAAGGCGGCACCGACAATCCGCCGCCTCCGCCGCCGATTCCGCCCAGTGCTTTCGCACGGGCCGACGCGATCGCGCTCCGCGAGATCTACGTCTAGATCCGCTCCTGGCGAGACGGTTGGGCGGGATCGCGCAACCGTCTCCATCCGCCGCCATCAGCGCGGCGTGTCCATCGATTTCAGAAGCGCAGCTGCATATAGGCCTTGGGCCCCGGCTTGATCCCGCGATTGCCCCCCGGCGCGCTCATGAAGCCGCGTCCGCGCAGCCGCCGCAGCCAGGCGAAGCCCAGCTCGACCTTGTCCGACGCCTCGAAGCTCAGCCGCGCCCCGGCGTAATGGCGGGCATCGCGTACCATGCCGCGATCCGCATCGAAGCGCGGGGCCTGCGCCACGGCGCTCAGCCCCAGCCAGGTGTGCCCCAGCACTTCCTTCTGCACGGAAAAGCCATAAGAGGCCTTGGTCTCGTCCGCCCGCCAGGCTTCGCTCGGCTCGCGCACGGTCGCGCTGGTCCGCAGCCACAGGCCGGAGACATGCTCCTCGTTCTTCACCCGGATTTCCGGCCGCAGCACCAGATAGGCGGTCTGCGCCGCCGCAATCGCCTGAGCACATGCCGGCGCACAGGCGAAAACCGCCCCCGCCGCCGCAATCAGACTCGCCCCCCGAATCATCATTATCCCAGCTCCCCAGCTGCGGGATTTGGCCGCCAACCGATGGTTGACGGCAATTAGGTATTATTGCGGGTTTGTTGCAGACGCTAGTGCATTGTTGCGATTGTATTTCCGATGCCTGTGCATAACTGCTCCTGCGCGCGGAGCTTGCGGCCGCCCAAAGCGTTCCCTAGTTGTTCGCCATGACCCTGCCCGTAGAGACCGACAATAACGCCCCCTATCTGAGCGGCCTGAACCCGCCCCAGCGCGAGGCGGTGCTCACTTCCGAAGGGCCGGTGCTCGTCCTCGCCGGCGCCGGCACGGGCAAGACCGCGGCGCTCACCGCCCGCCTCGCCCATCTGCTCTGGACGCGGCGCGCCTTCCCGTCCGAGATCCTGGCGGTCACCTTCACCAACAAGGCGGCACGCGAGATGAAGGAGCGCGTCGGCCGCCTCGTCGGCGCTGCGGTCGAGGGCATGCCCTGGCTCGGCACCTTCCATGCGATCGGCGCCAAGATGCTGCGCCGCCATGCCGAGCTGGTCGGGCTGCAGAGCAACTTCACCATCCTCGATACCGACGACCAGCTCCGCCTGATCAAGCAGCTGATCCTCGCCGCCGATCTCGACGAGAAGCGCTGGCCCGCCCGCCAGCTCGCCGGGCTGATCGATGAATGGAAGAACAAGGGCCTGACCCCCGCCGAGATCGGCGCCGGCGAGTCCGAGCGCTATGCCAATGGCCGCGGCGCCGCGCTCTACTTTCTCTATCAGGAGCGGCTGAAGGCGCTCAACGCCTGCGACTTCGGCGACCTGCTGCTCCACATGCTGGTGATCCTCAAGACCCATCGCGACGTGCTGGAGAGCTATCAGCAGCGCTTCCGCTACATCCTGGTCGACGAATATCAGGACACCAACGCCGTCCAGTATCTCTGGCTGCGACTGCTCGCCCAGGAGCGCAAGAACATCTGCTGCGTCGGCGACGACGACCAGTCGATCTATTCGTGGCGCGGCGCGCTGGTGGAGAACATCCTCAAGTTCGAGAAGGATTTCCCCGGCGCCAAGGTGATCAAGCTCGAGCAGAATTACCGCTCGACGCCGCACATCCTCGCGGCGGCCAGTGGCGTGATCGCCAACAACAGCGGCCGCCTCGGCAAGACGCTCTGGACCGACAAGGACGAGGGCGAGAAGGTCAAGGTGCTCGGCGTATGGGACGGGCCCGAGGAGGCCCGCCGCGTCGGCGAGGAGATGGAAGGCCTCAATCGCGGCGGCAAGTCATTCGACGACATGGCGATCCTCGTCCGTGCCCAGCACCAGACCCGCGAGTTCGAAGACCGGTTCATCGCGATCGGCCTGCCCCACCGCATCCTGGGCGGCCAGCGCTTCTACGAGCGCATGGAGATCCGCGACGCCGTCGCCTATCTCCGCGTCATCGCCCAGCCGGCGGACGACCTCGCCTTCGAGCGTATCGTCAACACGCCCAAGCGCGGCCTGGGCGACAAGGCGCTGGCGAAGGTCCACCAATATGCCCGCGCGGCGCAGGTGCCGCTCACCGTGGCGGCGGCGCGCATCCTCGATACCGACGAACTGACGCCCCAGGCCCGCCGCGCGCTCGGCAACCTGGTCGGCGACATGGCGCGCTGGCGCTCCATGGGCAACGACCTCCAGCACCCGGATCTTGCCCGCATCGTCCTCGACGAGAGCGGCTATACCGCGATGTGGCAGGCCGATCGCACCGCCGAGGCCGCCGGGCGCCTGGAGAACCTCAACGAGCTCGTCCGCGCGATGGAGGAGTATGAGACACTCGGCGCCTTCCTCGAGCACGTCTCGCTTGTCATGGACAACGAGACCAATGCCGACGAGCCCAAGGTGACGATCATGACGATCCACGCCGCCAAGGGCCTGGAGTTCGACACGGTGTTCCTGGTCGGCTGGGAGGAAGGCATCTTCCCCTCGCAGCGCGCGCTCGACGAGGGCGGCAACGCGTCGCTGGAGGAGGAACGCCGCCTCGCCTATGTCGCGATCACCCGCGCGCGGCGAAAGGCCTTCATCCTCCACGCCGCCAATCGCCGCATCTACGGGCAGTGGAACTCGTCGATCCCCAGCCGCTTCGTCGCCGAGCTGCCCGAGGCGCATATCGACAGCGAAAGCACGATGACCGGCGGTGCGAGCCTGTGGCAGGCGAACTGGAGCGAACGCAGCGACCCCTTCGCGGATGTGTCTCGCGGAACGGGAAGAGGCCCGGGCTGGCAGCGCGCCGCGGGCGTGGACATGAAAAACCCCGGCGGCAGCTTCACCTCCCGCACCTTCAACCGCGAACCCGCCCGCGTGGTGGAAAGCCGGGCGTCCGCCGTGAGCTTCGGTGCCAAGGCGCGCGACGACCTGTCGCTGGGCATGCGCGTGTTCCACCAGAAGTTCGGCTACGGCGTGATTGCCGAGATCGAAGGCAACAAGCTGGAGATCGACTTCGAACAGGCCGGGCGGAAGCGGGTCATGGATAGTTTTGTGACGGTGGGGTAGTTTCTCCAGACCTTGAGGAAGGGATTTCCCTCAGGGTGATGAATCGTGCTTCCCCGCAAGGAGGCAGATTCCCCGGCTCCGCAAATCACCGCGTGTATTGCATAACCATTACACCCTTGACGCAGGCTGCGCTACAAATGTAGCCTCGTAGGCGAAAGGGATCAAACCATGCAGCACAACGCCTACCGACCCCGCCTCAACCGCCGCCAGCTCCTCGCGCTGATGCCCGCTACCGCCGGCGCCGCGCTCCTGCCCGGCTTCGCCCGTGCCGCAACCTCTGCCGACCCGGTGCAGGCGCTGGTCGATGAGTTCGTGAAGAGCGGCAAGGCGCCCAGCGTGTCCGTCGCGGTGATCCGGGACGGGCGCACGCGCTTTCACAACGCCGGCATCGCCAATCGCGCCACCAGCACGCCGGCCAGCGAGCATATGGTCTATGAGATCGGCTCGATCTCGAAGACCTTCACCTCACTGATCCTGGCCCATGCGATCCGCGAAGGCCGGGCCCGGCTCGACGACGATGTCCGCAAATACCTCCCGGCGGGCTATGACAATCTGGTGCGCGACGGCCGTCCGGTGCGGCTCGCGGACATGGTCACCACCACTTCCGCCCTGCCCGACAATGTGCCCGACTGGATGGCCCGCTTCAGCAAGCTGCCGCCGAACGAGCTGGCCTTTGCGGTGGCGAAGCTGCTCGACGGCTATGACCAGCCGCAGTTCCTCGTCGATCTCAAGGGCGCGCAGCTGGTCGATATGCCCGGGCACCTGCCGCGCCACAGCAATGTCGCCTCGCAGCTCCAGGGCGTGGTCGTCGAGCGGATCTATGGCGCCCCCTATGACGCGCTGCTCGCCCGCTTCGTCGAGAAGCCGCTGGGCATGCGCGCCGGCGGGGCCTCGGTGCCGCCCGCGCTGTTCGCCATCGGCTATGCCACGGACGGCAGCGAACGGCCGACGCTGGCGATGCCGGTGATCCGTGCGGCGGGTGGGCTCCATTATTCGGCGGTGGACATGGCGCGCTATCTCACGGCCCAGATCGCCGCGACCGATCCCGCCATCGCCCTCACCCACCAGCCCCTGTTCGGCACGCCGGGCGCCGGGCAGATCGGCTTCCACTGGGTGATCGGCAAGACGGCGGACAGCCAGACCTATCTGCGCCATTCGGGTGGGACGCTCGGCTTCTCCAGCTATTGCGACTTCTATCCCGCCCAGCGCTACGGCGTGGTCGTGCTCGCCAACAGCTCCGGCGCGCAGAGCACGGCGCAGGGGCTTGCCGATGCGATCCATGCCGCGCTTTTCGGCGAGCCCAAGGGGCTGGTGGCGCTCGAGGCGGCGCTCGAGAAGAGCGACTATGCCGATGTGCCCGGCACGATCGCGTCGATAAAGGCCCGCTTCCCAGAACTGCACCTCAACGAGGATTTCGTGAACGCCTGGGGCTATCGCCTGCTGCGCGACAAGCGTCCGGCGGCGGCGCGAGGCATCTTCGCCTGGAACGTGTCGGCCTATCCCGACAGCTGGAACGCGCATGACAGCCTGGCGGAAGCGCTGGCCGAGGCGGGCGACAGGCCCGGCGCGATCGCGGAGTATCGCCGCTCGCTCGAGCTCAATCCGGGCAACGACAATGGCAGGGAGGTTCTGGAAAAGCTGCAGAAACAGCCCTGAGCGACCGGGCGGCGCTAGACCTCGATCCCGTTCCACTCGGTGGTGGTGTGGAAGGCGGGCAGCGCCAGCCCCTCCTCCGTCTTCGCGACGAGATTGTGGCCCTGCTGCTGCAGTCCGGCCTCGCCAAGCACCTTGGGCGAGACCCGGTGCCGGGTAGTGAGCGCGCCGTTGCTGTCCTCGACCAGCGGCTGCTCGAACTCGATGCCCTGCTGGTGCTGCAGAGCGCGGCGGACGATGGCAACGACCATCTGGCCCTCGCCAAGGTCGACGACGAACTGAGTGCCCTCCGGCACATCGACAATGCCCTCGATCAGGGCGCCCGAGGCGGAGACGTTCTTGAGAACGGCGGGGTAGTAGTGATTGTCGTGGATCACGCCGACCTTGCGGAAGGTGGTGTGGCGGATGTGGCGCTGGCGGGCAGGCCCTTGGGGCTTGAGTACCCATTTGCCGTTCTCGAGGTGCTTGGCGAGGTCGGCCGCGGCAACGGCGCCGCTGTAGAGGAAACCCTGGATATGGCTGACGTTCAGCCGGCGCATGGTCTCGAGCTGGTCGAAACTCTCGATGCCCTCGGCGGTGGTCTCCATGCCAAGGGCATTGGCCAGCGCGACGATGGCGGCGATGATCGCCTGGTTGCGGGCCCCTTCCTCAGTGGTACCGCGGACGAAGCTCTGGTCGATCTTGATCTTGTCGAACGGCGCGCTCTTCAGATAGCCGAGCGAGGAGTAGCCGGTGCCGAAATCGTCGAGCGCCAGCCGGACGCCGAGCCGCTTGAGCGCGGCAAAGCGGGCGTCGGTCTCGGCGGTTTCGCCGAGGAACACGCTTTCGGTGATCTCCAGCTCGAGCCGCTCGGCCTTGAGCCCGGAATTGGCGAGCGCGCTCATCACGATGGCGGGCAGCGCCTCGCTGGCGAACTGGATCGGTGAGACGTTGACCGCGACGCGCAGCTCGCCGGGCCATTTGGCGGCGTCCATGCAGGCCTGGCGCAAGGTCCACTCGCCGAGCTGCGGGATCAGGTTGGCGTCCTCGGCGATCGGGATGAAGATCGCCGGCGAGATCCGCCCGCGCTTGGGATGGTTCCAGCGCAGCAGCGCCTCGAAACCGGTGACGTCTTCGCTGCGGGCGCTGAGGATCGGCTGGTAATGGACCGCGAGCTCGCCGTTGGAGAGCGCGTCGATCAGGTCCTGCTCGAGCAGCCGGCGGTCCTCGGCGACCTGGAGCAGGTCGGACGAGAAGAAGCGCGCACGGCCGCGCCCCGCCCCCTTGGCGGCATAGAGCGCGAGGTCGGCGTTGCGGACCAGCTCGTCGCTGGTGCTTGCGTCGAACGGGCTGACCGCGATGCCGATCGAGGCACCGATCAGGCAGCGGCTGCCGTTAATCGTATAGGGGTGCGAAAGCGCTTCGATGATGCGGTTGGCAAGGTCGGAGATGCCGACCCGGTTGTGCGCGTCGGGCAGGATCACCTGGAACTCGTCGCCGCCCATCCGGGCGATCTGCTCGGGATTGCCGACGATGGTCGCAAGCCGCTCGGCGACCTGCTTGAGCAGCGCATCGCCCACCGGATGGCCGAGGCTGTCGTTGATCGCCTTGAACCGGTCGAGGTCGATCAGCATCAGGGCGCAGGCGCGCTCCTGGCTGCGGAAGGCGGCGATGGTGCTGTCGAGCAAATTGCCCATCCGCCGCCGGTTGGGCAGGCCGGTGAGCGGATCATACATGGCGAGCCGGATGCTCTCGCGGGTGGCGCGCTGTTCCTTGGTCACGTCGACGCCGTGACCGAGATAGCCGGAGAACCCCCCGCGACTGTCGCGTGCCGGCTGGCCGGAAAGCGCCCACCAGCGCTCCTCGCCGACAATGTCGACCAGCAGCGGGATCGCGTCGAAACGGGCCTGGCGGGCCATCTGGAAGGGCATGGTGCGACGGCGCTCGGCGTCCGCTTCGTCATTCGGGTTCTTGAACAGCGACACCAGATCCTGGCCGATCAGCGCATCGCCGGTCTGGCCAAGCGAGCGCGCGGCGCCCTCGCTGATATAGGTGATCCGGCCTTCGGCGTCGGTCGCCCAGAACCAGCCGAGGTTCATGGCCTCGTAGTTGCGGAACAGGCGGAGATGTTCGGCGGCAAGCGGGTCCGGGCCATTCCGGCGCATGAACGGGATGGCCGTGCCGTTCCCGATCGCCCTCGCCGCCCCGACACCCGTACCGCTCATTCCGCCTCGCCCGAGATTTACACCAATCCGGATGGGTTCCTACGCGTGGACCCTTTAGGTTGTGTGAAGGCGGGGCCCCGGAAAACTCGCTCGCGGACGGAAATCGGCGTGGGCGAGCGCATTGATGCGGGGTAAGAACGAGGCCGAAACACCCCCGAAAGGACCTGGACGCATGCGCCTGATGCTGACCGCCCTGCTCGCTACCACCATGCTTGCCGTGCCTGCCTTCGCGCAATCCTCTCCTTCCGACGTCGCCGACCTGGTCGGTGCCCGCGCGGCGGGCGGCGAGACGCAGCTCGAGGCGCGTGGCTATGCCTTCGTCACCGTGAACACCGTCCGCGACACGAAATGGTCGCTCTGGTGGAGCGGTCGCCAGCGCCAGTGCATCCAGGTGGCGACCAGTGAGGGGCGCTATTCGGCGATCCAGCGGGTGCCCGACGCGAACTGCCAGGGTGGCGGCGGCCAGCCCCAGCGCCCCGACTATGGCCCGCCGCGCCCGGACTATGGCAACGCCCCGGGTGGCGGCGACCGCTATGGTCCCTCGATCACTCTGGTCTGTTTCGGCGGCGGCAGCGCCCCCTCCGCGCAATATCAGTCAGGCTATGTCTATAATTCGCGCAGTCACCGCTTCGAGCCGCAATATGGGACCACGCTCGGTCGCGAGGGTTTCGCGTCCGACCTGCAGATCGAGATCTGGCATGGCCGTGGCCGCATCCGGCCGGAGGGCAAGCTGGTCTCGCCGATCCACAGCGGCGGCGACAATGGCTGGTGGGACATCCAGAACCTGGTCGTCACGCCGGATCGCATCACTGGCGAATATCGCATGAACGGGTTGAACAAGCCGAAGTTCGAGATCGACCGTCGCAGCGGCATCATTCGCATCCGGGCCGCAACCAACTTCACGGGGCGGTGCGATGCAGGGGACTGGCGCGGGGGTGGCGGCTTCTAGGCCAGCAGGGCGGCGAGCAGCACGAACAGGATCACGCACTCCACCATCGTCATCGTGGCGATACCGAAGCCGCGAAGCTTCGAGACGGCCAGGGTGCGTGCGAACCACAGCGTCTGCAGCGAGCCATACCAGAGGAAGGCGGCAAGGATGATCGCGAGCCCGGCGCTGCGGAAGGCCGGGCCTCCCTGCATCTGCGTCGCGAGCGACCCGATCCCGAGCACCAGCGCGAACACGCCGGCGGGATAGCATTGCGCATAGAATAGAGGCTTCAGGCTGTCCCGGGTCAGCGGCGCCTTCTGCCGGCGCAGCAGCGCGACTGCCATGATCAGCGGAAAGATCGCGAAGAAGAGCAGCCGCATCAACAGCAGGCTGGTATCGTCGCTGATCAGTCCCGACAGTCCGCGCTTGTCCGCCACGATCGAACTTTGCCCGACAAGTGCCAGTTCGATCGTGTGGCTGAGCAGCAGCGTGAGCAGCAGGAAGATCGGCGGGCTGAGCACATCAGGATATTGCTGCTCGGCCGTGTCCTCCAATTCGCTGTCTGCATAGGCCATCATCACGAACGGGTGCCGGATCGTCCGCCACAGGGTGATCGGATAGAAGACCAGCCAGGTGATGATCTCGTACAGCAGGTCGTCGAGCGACTTGAGGAACTGCATGAAGTTCATGGGGCCGTTTCAGCACACCCCCGGAGATCAGGCCACCGCCATCAGGGTCTCGCCCTGATATTTCTCCAGACTGGGATCGAACAGCGCGCTCTTGACGAAATCCCGGTCGGTCACGGTCATCCCGGTCAATCCGTCGAGCTTGAAGGTGCCGATCTTCTCCTCGCGCGGCGGCGCGCCTTCCTTGAGCACCACCACGCCATCGACATGCAGCGCGTCATGGCGGGTGTAGAGGATGTGCGGCGCCAGGATCATCGCCGTGCGATTATACGTCACGGACAGGCATTTCTGGCGCACGATCCCTTCCAGCACCATCGGCGTGGTCGGAGCGGGAGCGGCGGTGGAATCGGTTTCATTACTCAACAGCATGGGGCCTTATGGCAACTCTTGCTGCGCCGCAGCAAGCTTTTGGCGTTCAGTGCAGGCTTTCCGGCTTCAAATCGGCCAATCCGTCTATCGGTTCCGTGCCAACTATCAAAGGCCGATCGGGTTTCGCGCTGGTGCGTTCTGCCGCACTTCATTACGGTTCCGTCGTATCTGCATCGTCCGTTCAGCCCGGCTTCACGCGGATGTCCGGAACGTTTCAGCGCCCCCGGCCGTATGGGCCTTCGGGAAGGAGAATAACATGAAGCATCTGGTAACCCTCGCCGCAGTCGCAGCGGCCAGCCTGGCGGTCGCGACGCCGGCGATGGCACAGCGCGCGCCCATCTACGCGCAGGACGAGGAAGCGCGTTTCGATGCGGCGCAGCAGCGTTTCGAGCGGGAATATGACCAGTTCCAGCAGGCGCTCGAGCGCTACCGCGCCTACAAGCAGCGTCCGGTGGCACCGCCGCCTCCGCCCCGTGGCGGCTATTCGGGCTATGACCCGCGCGACGACGAATATTATGATGCCGCCCGCGATTATCGCGCGCCGCCGCCCGGCTACCAGGAGCGCGTCCTGACCCAGGACGACCGCATCTATCGCGGCAATGACGGCAAATATTATTGCAAGCGCTCGGACGGCACGACCGGCCTGATCGTCGGCGCCGCGGCGGGCGGCCTGTTCGGCAACGTGATTGCAGGCGGCCGTTCCAAGACCGTCGGCACGCTGCTCGGCGCGATCGCCGGCGGCGCGCTCGGCAGCTCGGTGGACCGCGACCAGGTTCGCTGCCGCTGACGTTCCGGAGGCCCTGTCGCACCTGCGGCGGGGCCTCCGTAGCTTCCCCAATAGGGTTAGCTCCTGAGCCGCGATTTCACCCCTGGACAGGCATACTGCGCCAAAATGGGGGAATGAGGAGTCGCGTAATGCCCGTGGAGCGTGTGCTGAGACAGCACAGCCACATTCTTGCCAATGCCGATGCGCTGGAGACGATGGTTTCCGGGCCGCGGCCTGCCAGTGTCGACGGGCTGGGATTCCGCCGCTGGATGTTCACCCGCGACCTTCTGATGCATTTCGCGAAGATGGAGGGCCAGGTTTATGGCCCCCTGATGGATGGTCTGGGCGGCGAAGTTGCGCAAGCGGCCAGCCAGGCGAGCGCGGAGACGGCGGCACTGGTCGCGGATTTCCGCGAGCATGTCACCCGCTGGCACGGTTTGCCCAGCGAGGCGCAGTGGGAAACCTATGCGCGCTCGATCCGCTGGCTGATGGGGCGCATCCGCGAGCGAATCGAGCGCGAGGCGGCCGATATCCTGCCGTTGATGCACCAGCTTCCCACGAACGACGAAGGCGCATGTCCCGGCAAGCCGGATCATCGCTACGTCGCCGATGCGTGGGAGATCCGTGAGCTGATCTTCACCGGCAACAATCTTGTCATCGAGAACGGTGCGGGCCGGAACAAGACCGACCCAGCCTGATCGGCCTAGTGCCAGAACAGCAGGATAAGCAGGATGATCGGGATCGGAATGCCCAGCAGCCACAACAGGATGCCCTTGCCCATCAGTCTCTCCAAGTCTTTGGTTTAGATTGCGAAACAACCCATTTGGGTAAGGAAGAGTTCCCGCTGGAACCCGACGCACTGTTGCGGCACTGAACGGCGATGACCGATGGCCTCCCCCAGCCCCGCCGCACCCTGGCCATCGCTGCCGTTTCGTTCGGATCGGCATTGGTGGTGATCGATGGCGCCATCGCGACCGTGGCTCTGCCCACCATCGCCCGCGACCTGCGCATCGAGAGCTCTGCCGCGGTCGCGATCGTGACGGTCTACCAGCTCGTGCTGGTCATGCTGCTGCTCCCGCTTGCCGGACTGGGCGAGCGGATTGGCCTGAAGCGGATGTACCAGACCGGGCAGCTCGTCTTCACCGTCGCGACGGTCCTTTGCTTCTTCGCCAAGAGCCTGCCCTTCCTGCTCATTGTCCGCGCCGCGCAGGCGGCGGGTGCGGCGGCGGCGCTCAGCGTATCTTCGGCGCTGATCCGCCAGATCTATCCGGCCAAGCATCTTGGGCGCGGGCTGGGCATCAACTCGGTGGTGGTTTCCAGCTCGGCCGCGCTTGCGCCCACCCTGGGCGGACTCGTGCTGGCCATTGGCCCCTGGCCCTGGGTTTTTGCCTCCGCCGTGCCTTTCGCCATCGCCAGCCTGTTGTTCGGCCGTGCCTTGCCTGGGAGCGAGCCGCGTGACGAGCCGTTCGACGTGCTGGGTGCGCTGCTCTGCGCCGGCATGTTCGGGTTGGTGATCGGCGGGCTGGAAAGTGCCGTGCACGGCGACAGCCCGGTGGTCTCCGGCGCGGTGGTGATCGCAGGCGCGACGATCGGCCTGCTGTTCGTCCGGCGGGAATTGCGCGAGCCCAAGCCGATCTTGCCGGTCGATCTGCTGGCGCGTCCGGTGCTCGCCTTGTCGGTGGTCGGGGCCTTCACTGCGTTCATCGCGACGATGACGCTGCTGCTTTCTCTCCCCTTCCGGCTCCAGCACGGCTATGGCTTCGCGCCTTCCGAAGTCGGCGCGGTGATCGCGCCCTGGCCGCTCACAACGATGATCGTCGCGCCGCTCGCCGGCTCGCTGTCCGATCGCTATCCGGCGGGTGCGCTCGGCGCGATCGGCATGGTGGTCGCGGTAACCGGATTGATCTTCCTCGCCTTTCTGCCCGCGGACCCGACCTGGTTCGATATCGCCTGGCGGATGTCGCTCACGGGTGCCGGCTTCGGCATGTTCCTGTCGCCCAATGCCCGGCTGATCATCGGCTCGGCGCCGATCGATCGGGCCGCTGCGGCAGGCGGGCTGGTCTCCACGACGCGGATGGTGGGACAGACGACCGGCGCGACGCTGGTGGCCGCGCTGCTGGCGCTGAGCATCGGCGGCGGAACGGTACCTGCCCTTGTCGCTGCCGGGCTGGCGACCATTGCCGGATTGTGCAGCTTCGCGCGGCTGCGCCCCGCGATCCGCAACCCGCGCAGTGCCGAGACCGAGGACGTCCAGCCGGCAAAGCTGCGCTGATCGGGCATATCTTGATGTGATTGGCGGCCGCGCCTGCAATCGTTCGTTGCGGTTCCGTCGCGGAAGGGCCTAGAGGCGCTTCCATGGCCGCCGAAGCAACGCATCCATTCGCCGTTCCCAACTTCCGCTATTATTTCCTGGCGCGCCTCTCGGCCACGCTCGGGCAGATGGCGATGGTGATCGTGATCGGCTGGCAGGTCTATGACATCGCCCGGCGGACGATGACGGTGAAGGAGGCGGCGTTTCAACTCGGGCTGATCGGCGTCGCGCAGTTCCTGCCCCTGCTCTTCCTCTCGCTGTTCGCCGGCTGGGTCGCGGACCGGCTTGACCGGCGCTGGATCGCCCGAGCCTCGGTGGCGCTCGAAGCATTCTGCGCGATCAGCCTGGGTGTGCTGACCTATACCGATACGATCAGCCTGCCGGCCCTGTTCGGCATCGCCGCGCTGCTCGGTGTCGCCCGCGCCTTTGCCAGCCCGGCACTGAGCGCGCTCTCGCCCAACCTGGTACCCAAGGCGATCCTGCCGACCGCGATCGCGCTGAGCTCGCTCTCCTGGCAGATCGGCACCGTGATCGGGCCGGCGATGGGCGGCTATCTCTATGCGGCGGCGGACTGGCTCTCCTATGCGGTGGCGGGGGGACTGTTCCTGCTGTCCTTGCTCATGCTCATGCTGATCGGACCCGTGCCGCGTACCGTGCGCAAGTTCAGCGGCAGCCCCTGGGCGCAGATGGTCGACGGGTTGCATTATGTCCGGCGGAACCGGCTCGTGCTCGGCGCTATCTCGCTCGACCTGTTCGCGGTGCTTCTCGGCGGCGCGACGGCGATGCTGCCCGTCTATGCCCGCGACATCCTCGAGGTCGGCTCGGCCGGACTCGGGCATCTGCGCGCGGCGCCGGCGGTGGGTGCGGTGCTGACGGCGGTGTTCTTCTCCTGGCGTCCGCTCAAGAGCGATGTGGGCGTGAAGATGCTGCTCGCGGTGGCGCTGTTCGGCTTCGCAACGGTGATCTTCGGCCTCTCGGCGCCCTTGCTGGTGCCGGTGCTGGGGCCGAGCGCAATCGGGCATGATACCGCTCCGGCGGTATTGATCGCATTGTTCGCGTTGTTCGTGCTCGGCGCAGCCGACATGGTCTCGGTCTATGTTCGCCAGTCGCTGATCCAGCTCTATACGCCGGACGAGATGCGTGGCCGGGTCGGTGCGGTGTCCACCCTGTTCATTTCGGGCTCGAACGAGCTGGGCGAAGCCGAATCGGGCTTTCTCGCCGCGCTCATCGGTCCGGTCGCCGCTGTGGTTGGCGGCGGCATCGGCGCGATCCTTGTCACGATCGCCTGGGCCAAGCTATTTCCGGAGTTGAGGCGGGCTCGAACCTTCGATCCTCCGGCCAATCTTGAGATTCCTCCCAAGGAGATGACGACATGAAGGCCAATACGATCCTCGAAACGATCGGCAACACGCCGCACATCCGGGTGAGCAAGCTGTTCCCGGACGCGGAAGTCTGGATCAAGTCCGAGCGCACCAACCCGGGCGGCTCCATCAAGGACCGCATCGCGCTGGCGATGATCGAGGCCGCCGAGAAGGACGGCAGCCTGCAGCCGGGCGGCACGATCGTGGAGCCGACCAGCGGCAATACCGGCGTCGGCCTGGCGATGGTCGCGGCGGTTAAGGGCTACAAGCTGATCCTGGTGATGCCCGAGAGCATGAGCCTTGAGCGCCGCCGCCTGATGCTCGCCTATGGCGCGACCTTCGACCTGACGCCGCGCGAAAAGGGCATGAAGGGCGCGATCGAACGAGCCATGGAGATCGTCGAGACGACTCCGGGCGCCTGGATGCCGCAGCAGTTCGAGAACCCAGCGAACATCGACGTGCATCACCGCACCACGGCGCAGGAGATCCTCAACGACTTCGCCGACACTCCGATCGACGTGGTGATCACCGGTGTCGGCACCGGGGGCCATATCACGGGCGTTGCCGAGACGCTCAAAAAGGCCTGGCCGAATGTGAAGGTCTATGCGGTCGAGCCCGAGCTTTCGCCGGTGATCTCGGGCGGCCAGCCCGGCCCGCACCCGATCCAGGGCATCGGCGCGGGCTTCGTGCCGCGCAATCTCCACACCGATGCGATCGACGGCGTGATCAAGGTCGATGCCGGTGTCGCCAAGGACATGGCGCGCCGTGCGGCAAGGGAGGAAGGTATGCTGGTCGGCATCTCCTCGGGGGCGACTCTGGCCGCGATCCTGCAGAAATTGCCCGATCTTCCGGAGGGCGTCCGGGTGCTTGGGTTCAATTATGATACAGGTGAGCGCTATTTGAGCGTTCCAGACTTCCTTCCGGAGAGCTGAGGCACTGGAATTAACTCCCGATTAACGCTAGTTTTCCCGAGTCGGGGAAAACGTCGTTTCCGGGGGGAATTCGTCGTGCGTAATGCAATGATCCTGGTGAGCGTGATGCTTGCCATTTATCTGGGGTGGCCGCTGGCTTTCGGGGGGAAGCAGCGCGGGCTGGAAACGCCGGCCGAAGCGCGCGGTGTGGCGGCCGCCCCAGTCTCCGCCATCAAGCACAAGCCGGTGGCGCTGGCGGCCGCGGCGCCGGCGCGCCCGGAGAGCTGCTACAAGCGCTACCAGCGTGAAGTGAAGCTCTGCATCGGCGAGAGCACCGCGGCGGCCTGCAAACTGGGTGCGGCGGACCATTGGGATATGTGCGAGGCCACCGGCTTCTGGCCGGACTAAGCCCCGCCGTCCCACGCTGAGCCGAAGCCTGCGGCGTTTCGGCGCCGCAATGGTTCCAACCTGCGTGCTTCTGCGTTATGGGCGGCGACCCCATGGCGACCCTTTCCTTTCCTCGCAGCTTTGCAGGCTCTTCGCGCCCCGTCTCGCCCGTGCTCGTGGCGATGCTCGGGCTTGTCATGCTCCTGGCGATCGCGGGGCCGGTCTGGCTCGTCGCGCACACGCCTCGGACCGTCATCGGCAAGGCCAAGGCGCCGGTGAAGGTCTCGCACCGGGTGGTGCCCAAGGACGAGTTGCCGGCCGTAGAACCGGTCGAGCTGCAGGTCGTCACGCCCGATGACGCGCGGGCGTGGAACGCCTCGGTGCCCTTCTCCACCCTGCCCAACCCCGCCGCCCGGCCGTTCAATATCTTCGGCGCCGAGGACAGCCGCGAACGTGCGGTCGATTGCCTGGCTGCCGCGGTCTATTACGAGGCCGGCGACGATGCCGTGGGGGAAAAGGCCGTGGCGCAGGTCATCATCAACCGCGCGAGGCATCCCGCTTTCCCGAAAACCATCTGCGGCGTCGTGTTCCAGGGATTCGAACGCTCGACCGGCTGCCAGTTCACTTTCACCTGTGACGGGGCGATGCTGCGCTATACGCCGACCGCCGCGGCCTGGGAGCGGGCGCGCTATGTCGCCCGCAGCGCGCTGACCGGATCGGTGTACAAGCCCGTCGGCCACGCCACCCATTACCACACCGACTGGGTCGTCCCCTATTGGAGCGCCAGCCTGGAGAAGATCACCGAGGTCCATACCCACCTGTTCTTCCGCTGGAGCGGCTGGTGGGGCACTCCCCCCGCCTTCAACCGGACCTATGCCGGTGTCGAGCCGAACATCGGCCTGATGGCCCGCCTGTCCCCCGCCAACTTCAAGAGCGACCCGGCACTCGACGCACTGCTGCCCGGCGCGGCGGGCGGCGACGGCGCGTTCATCGACCCCGCATCGATCCCGACCAGCGCGATCCCCGCGCCGATGGCGGTCGAAGGCGGCGGCGAATCGAACAACTTCATGCTCACCCTGCCCGCCGGCATGAACCCCGACGCCTTCGCCGCACTCGCCATCCGCACCTGCGGCGAGCGCCCCTATTGCAAGTTCATGGCCTGGGCCGACCCCAAGCAGACCCCGGCGAAGCTGCCGCTCGGCAGCAGCCAGGTGGCGACCATGTCGTTCAGCTACCTGCGCGACGAGGCGCAGGGCTTTGCGAAGGCGCTGTGGAACTGCCAGCAGTTCCGCCGCCCGAGCCCGGTCCAGTGCATGCGCGCCCAGATCGCCGCCGCCCCCGAGGCAGCTCCCGCGCCCGCCGCGACGCCGCTGCCCGGCGCCGGCCCGCTCAGCGCGCCCGCGCCGCTGGCCGGGGTGCGCCGCAAGGTCGACGCGGTCGCCCCGCCGGCGACCGCGCCTGCCAATGTACCGGCCCAGGGCAAGGGTGCGGTGAGCTTCAGCCTGCCGGTGCCCCGGCCCTCGCCGACCCCGCGGCCGACGCCCGTTCCCTGACCGGTTGAAAGAGCGGCCGGCGCGAGGCCGGCCCGGTCAGCGGAACATCTGAAATCCTACATTGCAAGGGAGGAAGCCTCCTTCCTGCTCCCCTCCCTCCCAGGGAGGGGAAACAAGGGCGGAAATTCAGGCTAGTCCACCTTCGCCGCCAGCGCTTCGGCCAGCGCCAGCGCGGCATCCAGCGGGGCGTCGCTGACATTGGGGCGGTGCCAGCCGCTTGCGCCCGCCGTGTCGACCGAGACCGTCGCCACGCCGAGCCAGCGCTGGAGCAGGCCCTGGCGCACGGTGAGCGTCTGGATCGAGTCGAAGGGCACCACCCAGTCGCGCTGGGACAGCACGCCGCGCATCACCTGCAGGCTGGTGTCGCGCAGCGCATAGCGATGATGCGCGCGCTGGAAGAGCGCGACGATCACGGGGACCGGCACGAGCAGCAGCCCCCACCAGAGCAGCGGCAGGAACCAGCCCGCGATGGCGAAGACCAGCGCGACCGGCATGCCGTGGCGCAGCGCCGAGCGGAGGATATGGGCCGGGGCCACCGGGCGCAGGCCGACGCGCTCGAAGGTCGGCAGCGGTGTGGCGGCGAGCACCTCCGCCGCTTCCTCCTTCGTGGCGAAGGGCGCGAGCCCCTGGCGGCCCGAGGGATCGGTGCTGCCGCCGAGCGTCTGCACCTCGACGCTGTTCCAGCCCAGCCGCCCGGAGATCATGCCGCGATGGACCAGCCCGAGCTGGATGCGGCGATCGGCGATGACGACTTCCGAGCGGGTGAGCAGCCCGCGCACCCGGCGGAAGCGCCCGCCTTCATGGGTGAGCGTGAAGCCATAGTCGCGCAGCAGGGTGCGGACGATGCCGGCGACCAGGCTGACCAGCAGCGCCAGCCCCGCGACCAGCACCAGCGCGACGATGCTGAACCGCGCGATGGCGACCCGCTGGGCTTCGCCGAACAGCTCCTCCCAATCGAGCTGGAGGATCTCTCCGAGATAATGGAGACCGCCATAGATTGCGGCGATCCAGACGAGCGAGAAGCCGAACACCCCCTCGATCAGCACGCGGCCGAGCGACATGGCGAAGATCGTGCGGCGCTCCGGGGCAGGTTCCGGCGCAGCGGCATCGCCGGCCTGCACCGCGGCGGCGGGCGTGTGGCTGCGGAGCAAGGCGCGCAGCCGCTCGGCCTCGGCGACCGAGACGCTGTCGAGATGGGCCTCCTCCTTCTCGCCGCCGCCGGTCTCCAGCTTGACCAGCGCCAGGCCGACGATCCGGGCGAACGGGCCGCGCTCGATCGAGACGTCCTGGATGCGCGCGCGCGGGATCGAGCGGCGGCTGCGGCGCAATACGCCCTGCTGGATCAGCACTTCCTCCGCGCCGATCCGGTAGTTGAAGCACCACCAGTCGAGAAAGGTCATCAGGATCACGGCGGCCGCGATCGCGCCAAAGGCCCCGAAGGCCAGCACCGGATGGAATTCCTTGCCGGCAAAGCCCAGCGCCAGCGGCGGGACGACGAGCGTCGAGGGCGCGCGCTTGATGAAGCGCAGGATCACGGTGAGGACGTGCAGCCGCTGGGGCCGCGCTTCGGCCTCAGTCATGCGCGGCGCTGCCGATGCGCTCGCGGATCGTGTCGCGGATTGCCTCGGCGGTGGCGCGGGCGATGCCGGGCAGGATCACGACATTGTCGTCGGTGCCGGCGGTATGGAGGACAAGGGTGGCGACCTTGAACAGCCGCTCCAGCACATCCTGTTGGACGTCGATATGCTGGACGCGCAGCACCGGCACGATCGTGTGGACCCGGGTGAACAGGCCATGCTCGACATGGAGCTCGGTGCCGGTGAAGGCATAGCCCCAGCGGCGCCAGCGGCGCGGCGGCGCGAGCACGACCATCCACAGCGCGAGAAGGATGACCGGGGCGAGGAACAGGCCCGGCATGGGGAGGTTCGGCACGAACCACTCGGCCGCCCCGGCTGCCACCAGCAGGACGATCGCATTGCGCAGCGCGCGCAGGCGGATCACGTGAAGCTGCCCACGCTCGAGCGGCGTGAGCGGTACGATGGCCAAGGTCATGAAAACACTATCGCCTTCCCCGGGGTATGGCTCAAGTGTATTACTGCACCATAGCGGCGGTGATGGGATCATTGTTGCCACTCCTATTTCCCGGCGGAGGCCGGAGGAATTGGCAGTGGATCGCGAGCGCAGCGCGTTCTTGCTGCTCCCCGGCGAACGCCGGGGCCCAGGGTCGCAAGCGGATCGGCGGAGAAACCCTGGGCCCCGCGGGGGGGGGGGGGGGGGGGGGGGGGGGGG